>JAYEJY010000291.1:0-8069 GCA_034660795.1 Promethearchaeati archaeon
CTGTTATTAGGATTAGTCCTTCTTGCAAAGAGTATTCATATGCAAATTAATATTACTCTTTTAATTTTAGTAATTGCTTTTTGTGGAGTAGGAAATTTACTAGCCATAACTCTAGGTATGATTTTTGTGCAAATAGGATCATTAATGGTAGGTATTGGATTTATTTTATTATATTTTCATTATGAATCCATAGCAGCACGTAAACCAAATATGATTATTACTAACTTTCTATTGACAACCTATGCATTAGCAGTTGGTTTTAATATTGTATTAATAACATACCTTCTAGGTAATTCAACTATATTGGAATTAGCCAACCAAAATCCTAGATTTTATTTTTATCAAAGTGGTGAACTATCGCTCAAAATTGCTTTTACCGCACAATTTTATTTAATATCTCTAGTTGCGTTTACAGCATTTATACGGTCATTTACGGTGATTTTCAAGGCTTATAGCATTTCTAAAAGTAAGCCAGCATTAGTAGATTCCATAGGATTAGGATTCCTTATTATCTATCGACTATTATTCCTTCCAAGATTTTTTATCCCGGAAGAAACCGCCTTGCTTCTTTCAACGATTACTTTAGGGTGTTCAGTAATAGGGTTATTAATGATCTTGATTAATTATGTAATTAACTCCGACTATCTCTATTTGCTACCATTCCCAATTCATAGTTTTATGATTTATAATAAACATGGAGTATTATGCTATTCAAGAAAAGTAGAACAATTTCAACCAGAAATGGAAGAAAAAGATTACTTGATAACAGGTGCTTTTTCTGCCATTACAAACCTGGTAGAAGAAAATCTTGAAGGAGAAGCAAAAATACAACACATAAATGCCCAGCAATATCAAATTTTCTTCAATCCTCTACCAAATGACTCCGGAACATTAGTAGTGATTGCTTATGGAGAAACTGCATTGTTTATACGTTCATTGCGTCGTTTCATAAAAAGCATTTCATCAAAATTATTAGAGTCACTAAATAACGCAGTCCTTGTAAGTGACATTAAACACGACATTGATCAATTAATACAGCAATCATACCCGTATGTTAATTTTGCAAAAAAAAAGAGCGATCAATCAACTAAATGAGAAAAACTACTAGTAAATTATCGTAATATTTGAAAAAAAAATCAAGACTTGTTCTATTCATGGAATATTGCCCTTTCTTAATTACTTTATTAAACAATAACAATAAACCAAACGCGCGCAGAAAAATAATAGAAAAAGATAATGAAAACAACATCAAGCAATCACGGAAAAAAAAAACATGGTAAATATTGCGTTAAGTAACTTTTGTTTAAAAATGAAAAGATAGCTAAGAAAAATAGCAAATAAAAAAAATAACTAAGATACTTTTTAGAATTTACCATGAAGACTTTTTAATCTATTTTTATTTTATTGATAAATATAAAGGAAATAATGATGTAAAGATAGACATTAACAATAATTGAATTTATTTAAATAATTGATACTATCATATTATAATGAAGGTATCTATAGTGGATATACATACAATTATGAGATATATTCTCGGAGGATTGTATATAGTATTAGCTATTGGTAACTTTATTTACACTTGGTGGAGAACAAGAGTAAAAGGACCGGATTTTAGAGTGAATAAAATTTGGGGAATAACTACACATCCAAAAAAAGCGGGAAAAGAAATCCAATGTCATTTTTCAGCATATTATTTACGATGGAATTATGGCGACATTCCAGCTTTCTTTCAATATAAGATTAGAGTTCAAGTGAGAGTTGGCGAAAAAATATATGCAAACGAAATGAGAGAAAAAATAACATTACAACCACAAACTGATGGAAAAAAACAACTTTCATTAAATCTACCTCAAGGATCAACGGATTGGACAGATGGAACAGTTACCTTCACCTGCGAATATTATGATCATAAAGGAGAATCACCTTACCATTGATTTGTCTGTTATGGAAAAGGATAGTTGATACGAATGACAGGACCATTAAAAAGAAAAGAAAAAGAAGAAATAGAAAAGCGATTAAAGGATTTAGAAGATGATAATTGGCTGGTTCGTTCTGAGGGGGCTTTTGTACTGAGAAAAATGGGAGAAAAGGCAGCAGAACACGAAGGGGTCATACCAGCACTCATAAAAGCACTAAAAGATGATAATTCGGGGGTTCGTTCTGGGGCAGCTGGAGCACTGGAAAAAATGAGAGAGGAGAGAGCAGAACTTTAGATGCTTTGCGTAATGCTTTGAACAAAGAACAACATAGTGAAGTGAAAGCTGAGTTAGCTTTAACTTTAGCTTCTTTAGAGGGTAAAAAAGAAAGTGAGGGTATTACAGTCCTTCAAGAAATGAAGGAACAAGGAGAATTAGATGATTGGCATGAAGAGCGTTTTGATCAGCTTTGTCGAGATTTAGCCATCGACCAAGAATTAATGGAGATCAAAGAAGTAGCTCACACTGTTGGTGACGAGGCTTTAGTCCAACGCATTGAGAAGATTGAGACATTATACACCCAAGATAGGCAAGAACGTAAACAAGTTTTGGATGATGTTGATAAACTCAAACGTGTTTTTGGCAAGAAAGGAGAGGAGCATCTTCTTGATTGGGCGACTGTAACTAAAGAGGTAGCTGCTATCCCAAAGCAACTGACCATCTTAGAACAAACACTAAGAAGGGAAACCACCACAGATATAGACCATTTAAAAGAAACTCTCATAGAAAGGACAAACGGGTTGAACAAACGGATAGATGATTCTCTTTCAAGTCTAAATAGAGTCCATACAACCTTCCGAATTATCTTAATTGTCATTGGGGCTGTCTTCTCTGCATTAACTGGAACATTCATTGGTGTATTAATACATTTTATTAAAACAATTGGATAGAAACTTGTAACTACTTGTGAAAAAGGATGCATTTAAATGACTGAAAAATTAACGAAAAAGGAAAAAGAAAGGATCGGTTATCTAATTGAAATATTAAAAAACGAACAAAGTCCTGGAGAAATGCGACAAGGGGCAGCAATGTTAATTGGTATGCTGGGAGGAAATATCGATGAACATGATGAAGCTATTAAATTAATAATCTCATCTCTTAAAGCTGATGATTGGAAACTTCGACAAGCTTCAGCTTGGACATTAGGAAGATTAGGAAAAGAAGCAGAAAGAAAGTGGAATATAACTCAAAAGTTATTAGACGCTCTATATGATCACAAAAAGGAAGTAAAAATTGCGGTAATAAAATCACTTGGTGAGTTGAGGATAAAAAAAAGAGCTATTATAATAGAATTAAAATCCCTTTTAATAAATATGGCGGACAAACAAATTATGTTTGAGGTAGCTCTAAGTTTAGCTTATTTAGAAGGAACTAAAGAGAGTAAAGGATTTAATGTTCTTCAAGAAAGGAAACGAGCGGGAAAATTGAATAAGAAACAAATACTTCGTTTTAACGACCTTCGAAAAGAATTAGAAAATGAACTTAAAGCAGAAAGCGCAAGAGAGAATGCTCAAACTGCAAGTGAAATAATTCATGAATTACCTGAAAGTAGTTCAAAAGAAAGACTTGAATTAATTATTACAAGTCTAAAAGATCAAATATCTAACTTAAACAGAATTATCACTGAATTAGGAAAAAATCCAAGATTATCAGCTGAAGAATTGAATGATTTTGCTAAATTTTTTAAAATTAGAAAGGAGAATCAATCTGAAGAAAATTGGTGGAAACGTTGGAGTGGTGAGATTTTTGCTACAATAATAGGAGCTGTGATAGGAGGAGGAATTTCAGCAATAATTCAATGGCTTCTTTAGTAGAAATAGAGTCATTTTATTACTAAATAAAAAAACAAATCCATTATAAAAAATAATTTGGAAAAGATGGTCTAAAAATAGGAGTTTTTAGATTATTAAAAAGGAAAGTTTTGAAAAAAAGAATAGAATAATTATCTCAGCAATTATTCCAGCATTAATGAACTTGATATTCATGTGTTTTCTATTTATGGTGAATACAACTTGGGCTATTGCTGGAACAATCATTGCTATTATAAATTTATTAATAATCGGAGGGCTGTATCTCTACGTAAATTAAAACAATTGAAATTCAAAGAGGTTTTTCAGCCTCTCTTCTTTTTTTAGATTATTCTGTAATTACTCTTCTGGGAAATAATCATAATCAATTCGCTTTTTCTTATAGGTTTCTACTATTGAAACTCCAACATCATGGTCTATCATTAGCTGAACCAGCCTTTCACCATCAATGAGTATTAGCTGATTGTTATTTTCTGCATAGTTAATAGCTTCCCTTGAAAACTTAGAGGTGGTAATAAAGATTCCCTTTTAAGCTTGTACTCCGGATAAAGCTCCTACAAATTCCTGGATTTTAGGGCGACCAACAGTTGCATCAACCCATTTTTTGGCTTGAATATAGATTTTATCAAAACCCAATTTATCTTGGTAAATAATTCCATCAATACCCTTATCACCCGAACCACCAACTACTAATCCCTTATTACCACTTGCTTTCCCGAAACCCATTTTCAGTAATAGATCAATAACTAACCGCTCGAAGAAATCGGAAGAGCAATTCTTAACTTGCATCAACAATTCTTCTTTTAATTCATCATTAATGGCTTGGAGACTTCTCTCAATTAATTCTTCAGGAGTATGTTCTGAATCGACTTCAGAAGTCATTTGAGGAGTATCATCATCGCCAGTTGACTCTATCTTTAATCTATTAATCAAATCGTTTGAAATCTCATCTACACCTCTTGATAAAATATCAATTCCTATTGAGGTAATTTTAAAATAACCTCGACGAGTAATTTCAATTAAACCTGCTTTATTTAAAGCGTGTTTTGCCCATCTGATTCTGTTTTTGAATCTTTTTGCATTGCCACTCGGTAACCATTCATTTCTCTCTTTATCAGTAAGGGAAAAAAATTGAGAAAGACTCTCCTCTGCTTCAGGAATAGTGTGTTCTTTTTCATCCTTACATAATTCTAAGAGAGGTAATCTTATTTCCCTTTGTGATGGAATAGCCAAAATAATTTCTCCTTTACTTGTAATATTAAATGAATAATTCAATAATATATTTATTAGTTAAATTCATAATATCAAGTTGAAATTTTCAATACCATTCAATTAAGTCTAATTAATCTAATATAACAAATTACTGTTGTATTTGATCTATTACTTTTTTACAAGTTCTCCTTTAAAGGTTTTATCAAGAATAGATTTTCTTAAATTTTCGGATAAAATATCATTCTTCATATTTAACTTAAATAATTTTTGTTTTTTCTTGATGAAGAATTTTAGAAATAATAAAGGAGAAAATGATATGGAAATGACTTTTTTTGCTTTAAAAAAGAAAGATATAGAAAAAACTATACATTTAAGAAAAGGATGAAAAAAGGAAAAAAAAATGGTTTCAGAAGGAATGGTTTTGAAATAATAGGGGAAAAAAAGCGCTCCAAATCCCGCTTTGTGGCGGTTCTTGCGTGGTCGCTACTCATCGCTTACAGCGATTCGTGAACGCTCCAGCGCAAAAAAATTTTTGGAAACCTTTCAAAGAACCAAACAAAACTGAGGAGAAGGGAAAAGGTGATCATGGGGAAACAACCACCTTTCAAAAGCATTCTTACATTTACCTTTCCGAAGTAAAAGTAAAACCCTTCTCATAGTAAAACGCTGGGCGAAAAATTAAACTTTCTGGTAATTGAAAAAAAAGAGAAAAGAAAAAGAAAGGGTGGGGTTTCTTACCCTCTTAATATTCCTCTGGTAACAGCATGGTAAGGACAAACTGGGTTTCCAGGAACGGATTGCCAGCACTCTTTTGGAGGGCTTCTTTTGTTCCGTAGTCGTCAAGGATAGTATAGACTTCTGTCGAACAATCGCCATCAAGAGCAGACAAGGGATAAACGACCGTTCGCTCCTGGTCTTCAACATACTTTTTAGTCGTCTCCGAGGAAAAGACCACCCACGTTTTTTTAGCTGTTAGTTCTTGTAAGGCTACTTTGAGCATTGCTGCCTGGGTTTCTGGAGGAATCTCAGCAACAATGCCTCTGGTCACCAACACAAGAAACTTCCGCCCGTCACGAGCGGGAATCACTAACTGGTTTGTGCGAATCATAATTAATACTATATTTCTTATACCACTATTCGAATATAAATCTTTCGCTTATTAACTATAATGTCGCTTATTAACGAAAGACTTATAAGCATGTGTGCTTATTGTATTCTTGGTGTCTACTATGATTCAACAAGAATCACAAACCGTAGGGACGACGGTATTCGTCCAAGATCAGTGGTTGACTCTACCACAATGGTTGGTAGAGGAAGCATCGCAAAGAGTCATCCAGAAAGGGATAGCACTCTTAGAGAAGGTATCACGGAGTGACGCATTTCGTGGTCCATGGGCATGAGATCATTGCCAGGACAAAGGGAAGCACGGGGAATAAGTATCGGACAAAGGTCAAGATTTGGAACCGCAATAACCCCGAGGACCAGCCAGAGACCAGCTGTACATGTGAACACGGGAGACATTCCCTCCATGGATTATGCTATCACCGTGTAGCACTCATTTTGAAAGTGCTTTGTATGGCGATTATGCCTCAACCAATCTATCCTCAGAAGTATGAGGATGACTTTGAGCTGGACTAAGGAGGAGGCTGACAAAACCGATGATTTGTCCCAATTGTGGCTCTGCCAGACCCAAACCCGAGGAACGAGTGTTCCTCCGGGTAAACACCTACCACGGCAGAAGGGGAATAAATGCTTGTCAATATAGCTGTTGCGAGTGCGGTTGTCGTTTTGTATTGCTTGATCAAGGGCAACAGAAGAAGCATCACCTCATTGCTACTATCGTTGACATGGAGGGCAACTGAAATGGCTGAAGCACAACCTCAAAGGCAGACTATTCCCTTCAAAGCCATTGAGGGAACGATAGTATCCGTTAATCGCAATGACTGGGGGATACGGGGAAGAATAGAAGCCAACAGCAAGACCTATGTCTTTGTCATTCAATACGATAAGATTGATCGGAATAAGATTCCAGTATTTGATAAAGGAGATATCCTATCCTTCTCGAACGTTTACATCAGCGACTACAAAGGGAAATGCAAACATTACCAGGGACTACAACAAGCGAAAGCGTGTAAGAATGGAACGATACGAGTCATTACTTCAAATGGTAACAACGACGGAACTCCAGAAACTGAGAAGGAAGCTGGACCAAAACGACGACCAGCAAACAACCCACCTCAAACAGCCACCAGCACTCGAGATATTGCCATTGAGATAGACGAGGATACCAAACAAGCCTATGAGAACCTTGAATACAAACTCAGCGATATGACTGTCAGTATTGCCAATCTCCGAGAAAAAATGCAAGAATTAGGTGCCAGAGTATTCGAGAGTAAAGTCTTCCAGCACCACTTGCAAGATTGTAGTTTGAAGTTCATGCGGATACAAGCCTGCTATCTTAACCATTCAAAGAAGGACTGACTTTGCCCTTCTTTTTTTCTCTTCATCTTTTTCTTTTCCTTTTTCTAAGGAATTTTTTAATAGTACAACGGAGGTGAGACTATATGGATGGAAGCATTATGGGCGAACGCAAAAGTTCCGAGGAGATCATCGCACTCCTCGCACAAATATTAACGTCTGAGGAAGAGTCCCTCAGCCAGCTCTCACGTCGCAGTAAAGAGCTTGATGATTATCTTAGCCATGAGACCATTGAACGCCATTTGAAGCTTATCGTGCTGGTTCAAGACCTTTTCTCCGGACAAAGGGTCCATTACGCTGAACAAGAAATAGGTGACCGCACTTACAAGACCGCTTGGGTGGAAGAACAAAGTTAAACGAAAAACGATTATCAATTAGCGGAGTAACACCCCACAAGAAAAACAGTTAATGGTGTCAGCTATGATTCTAAGGGGAGTTACTCCAGTATAAATATTATTTATAAATGGATAAAAAAGCTTTGTAAAACTCAAATTTTATTTTATACAATTTATTTTATAAATTTTCCAATATTAATAGAGCTAAATATTTAAAATTCTAAGAATGGAGAAATATGTGGAATTAGAAGATTTGA
>JAYEJY010000292.1:0-8042 GCA_034660795.1 Promethearchaeati archaeon
CGTTTTTAAGATATAATAGATAAGATACATCCCTTACCCCAGAAGAAGTGATGTTAATATCAAGCTTTTCTTCTTCATATAATGCATAAGTGTTTGCAGTATTAATAGTAACTTTCTCTTCAAATTGTCTTAAATAAATACCAAAATGACCTAGTAATGTTGTACAATTTACTAAAATACTTACTTCTGCGTCACCACGTTTATTGAGACTAATATTTGTTGCCACCCAATTTATGTCAGCATAATATTCACCAAATTGTTGAGGAATAAATAATTTATCATCAAAATTCTGATTTGTTCTTTTTGGGGAAAAATTTTCTTTTGAATTATTATATTGTATCAGAAATGATGAGGGTAATATAATAAGAGAGAGAAAAAGAAAAAATCTAGTAACACTTTTTATCCTTTTAAAACAACTAAGCATAGGGTAACCTCTTTTTATATACTACGGTTTTAAATATCGCCCATTATCTAAAAAAGATAGTGATGATTTTTAGAAACAAAAAAGAATATTATATGAAGTAATTATTAATCATAGAGTTGTGAAAGCTTTGGAAGAAAATAGGAAAAAAACAGCAAAAAAGTATTCAGCAAGATTCAAGTATAAAGATATTCTAATAAGAGAAGATTTTTCTAAGGGTTATGAGAAACTTGGAAAAACAGAATATGATAGTCCTCCTGAAATAAAGGAAATTGAAGCTTTACTTTTTTCGAGGGGGAAGATCAATGCTGCTATTTGCGCGAGGAAAAGAAGAAAATTTCTAATGCCATCTTGGGTTAGAAAGATGTTATCACCAGAGAGCAAGGGCGTAATTTCTATGGGGCATTGTAATTCATTGACCAATAATAATTATCGTGATTGGGTTGCTTTTGGTGCACTTAAAGGTGATAAAGAGGGCATAGTTACGAAATGTGGGTTAGTAATACCAACTAATAATTATGGATTAATTATGGGAATAATAGATGATTCCCAACCTAGTTATCTAATTGAAGCATATAATAACAAGCAGAAATTACTTGAAGGGTATATACCTTTTATTATTAATGATTGGCTTATTAATGGAAAAAAATTCAAACAAACAGTTTTTGCTACAAAAGAAAATGATAACGAAATTGGCACATTATCTTTTATGAAAGTAGGATCTAATAAAGGGAAAGAATCTATACTCTTATCAATTCGTCCGTTTAATCATGAAGGAGTCTCCTTAATTAACTCAATACGATATATTCCAATAAAACAAGAGATTATAATAAACAACCAATGGCACCTAAAACTTTCTGTTTCACCTGTGGATATAACTATGGGGAGATATTCTGATAGGTATGATTCAGCAAAAATCATTTCAAAGAAAAAGGTTAATGGAAGTTCAGATATAACAAAAGAGATTGAAATTCAATGTTCAATTGGTCTAGCTAATATGACCTTTCGTTTTAATGAGGAAATATCTAAAATTAATATCTATTTTTCAATGTACCCTAATAAAAAACCTACAATAATTAAACAGCAAAAGACAATTGATAAATGGAAAGAAAAAATCCAAAAAGGATTATTACTTAAGACAGGAAACGATGAATTTGATAGATTGTTCCTTGTTAGTAAGGCAAATTTACTTTTATTATTGGATTCTGATACAATAACTCCTGGTCCTACTATTTATCACCGTTTTTGGTGTCGCGATGCTGCATTTTTAATAAACTCTTTAGATCTCTTAGGATATCACAAAGATAGTCAACGGGTTCTTCCAGAATTTATCAGTCGTCAACGAAATGATGGCTTTTATTATAGTCATGAAGGTGAATTTGATTCACCAGGTCAAGGAATTTGGGCTTTAGTAGAACATGGTAAACTAACTCAAAATAATAAATGGTTAAAGAAGGTTTTCCCCTCAATAAAAAAAGCAGCAAAATGGATAATAAAAAATCGTAAAGAAGGAAAAGAAAAACTACCTCAAGGAATGAATCCTCTAAGTAAAGGATTATTACCTCCTGGATATAGTGCGGAACATTTGGGGGAATGTGATTATTTCTATTGGGATAATTTCTGGGGAGTAGCTGGTTTACGAGAAGTTGCTGAGTGTGCAAAAATTGTGAATAATCAAGATTATGACTATTTTCGGGAAGAATATATTTCTTATAGAAATGATCTCCTTGAAAGTGTAAAAAAAGTATATAAAAAATGGCACTTTCTCCCAGCTAGTCCCTTCAGAGAAGATGATAGTGCAATCATCGGGAATTTATGTGCTTATCATCCCACAAAGGTATTATCTGCAAAAAGTCCAATACTTAAAGATACTACAGAGAAATTATGGAATGATTATTGTATACATGGTGGATTCTTCCATGAAGTAGCTTGGAATTGTTACGGTACCTATCTTACAATGCATTTAGCAGAAAGCTTCCTTGCGTTAAATATGAGCGATAAAGTATTAAAAATTCTAGAATGGTTGCAAGATAATATAACTTGTGCTATGGGGTGGGCAGAAGGAATAAGTCCTAAAACACGGGAGGGAGGGATGGGTGATTCACCTCATGGTTGGGCTAGCGCGGATTGGATAGCATTATTAAGGAATTTATTTATTAGAGAAACATATACAAAAAAATTGATATTTCTCAGTGGCTTCCCAAGTAAATTATTAAAAATAGGTGTGGAAATTCAGAACGCACCAACCTATTATGGTAAAATAAGTTATCAAGCAAAAATAAAAGACAATATCTTGGAACTTCAATTCAATAAAAAACCAAAGTCTCTACCAATAATTCAGATTATGACACCCCGTGCAATAAGAAATGTAACACTAGATAATCAGAAAATAACTAAATATAATAAAAATTCTGTATCAATTACAAATTCTTTTAATATTATTTCAATTGAATTAGCAGAAGAATAGAAAAAGTAAGCACTAAAATTAAACAAGCTATATACGGAAGGAGAAAAGAGATACATGCCATTAGCAAATGTAACAGTTATTCCCTTAGGAACTAAAACAACTAGTCTAAGCAAATATATTGCAGAATGTATTAAAGAAATAGAAAAATCAGGTATTAAACATACTTTAACACCTTTTGGTAGTGTATTAGAAGGAGAGTTAGATGAAATTTTTAATATTATTAAAAAAATTCATGAAATCCCGTTCAAACATGGTGTTAAAAGAGTAGCAACTTTAATCAATATTGATGATAGAAGGGATAAAAAAGCAACTGCAGAACAAAAGATTAAGTCGGTTAAAGAAAAATTATAGTATAACTTTAAATTCATTAAATCCGTGATCATCTTTTAGATTTTCATTCTTTATCGTTTTCTTCTATAATATCTTTTGAATCATCAATTGTAGATTCAGCTAATTCCTCAGAAAAAATGATTTTTAATTCTGGTTTTATTTCAAAAGTAACTTTTCGTCCTTCTCTATTTTTATCGAGAAAATTTAATGCAACCATTTGATTCAAGTATCTGGAAAGATTACCTTGATCCATTCCTAGTTCATCTGCTAATCGGGTACCAACAACAGGTCCACCTTTTTTCTCAGTAATGATGATTTCTAAAAGCTCTTGCATTCTATCTGTTAAAATCTCTTTAATACGGTCTCTTTGTGCATCCTTTAATTTTTCTCGAGCAAATTCTACACCGGTTGTAATTGCTTCTTCATCTACAGTATCTTTCTTGTTTTGAGCAGAAACATCAAGTATTGAACGTAAAACAAGAAGAAGCATTCGAGAATTTCCTGTAGCATATTCTTGGTTTACTTTTTCAATAACGTTTTTAGTGAAGGGATAAATTTTAGATTCAGTATTTTCTGAACGAAACGCTTCTAACCGTTTTTCAATAATTTTAATAGCGGTTTCATTAATTATAGGTTTAAATTCAATTTCAACATGAACCCTAGTTGCAACAGCTGGATGAATTTCTTTTAAAGAGGACCAAGCATTTGGAGTAGAACAAATAACAGTAATATGGCCAGGAATACCTACAACATGACTCAAGAATTCTCGTAGAATTTCAAAGGTTTTTCTAATTTCTCTCTGAATACTTGCTTCAATAATCTCTTCAAATTCATCTATAACTAAACCAGAAATTATGTCATGAGAACTTATTTGTTTGAATAATTTCGCTAAATCTTGCCCTACTTTATATGGTTTAAATTTTTCTTCTGCTTTTGAAGTAATATCACGATATTGTTCCCATAATTTTTGTGCTGATGCTTTCAAATCTTCAGGTAAATTATCATCGTCTATTATTGGGACGCAAACACTTTCAAATAACGCATATGTCACAATACCGGGTGTACCACCGGGAAGTTTTGTGTAAAAAACAAGTGCTTCTTTACGATTCAAAATTTCTTTAATCGAATTAGCTCGAATGGATTTTCCGGAGCCATATTCTCCAATTAAAGCAACCGTTGCAGAGCCACCATTTAAAACAGTGGAAAGATTTGAAGCTATTTTTTTATCCTCTGAGGTTATCACATGCATCTTTACTATTTCTTCGGCAGTCATTGATTCCGCAGAAATCTTATCAAAAGGATTTCGTACAAGGTTATATTTTTTCAAATATTTATCTGCTTTAAGCATGTCATCATAAATTGACATTATATTCACCTTCTTGAAAGACTTGAATGTAAATCAAAGAAGCAAGTAGTATAATGTTAAAACAAGTAAAAGAATGTTATTGTTTGTAAAAAAAATAAAAAAGGAGAGAGAAAATTAATGAACTTCGGGTAGTTTGCGTTCAATGTCTTTTTCTTCTCTGTAATCAGGGAAAAGTATTGGTGATTCTGGATTAGAACCACGGATTTCTTTTGCTTTCGCATTGTATTTCTTTACATGGTCTAAGGACAATTTTCCTAATTTGACTTTTGATACGCGTTTAGCGGCAGTTTTGCCAGCTATACGACCGAAGACACTAATCTCCAATAAACTATTACCCATTAATCTATTACTGCCATGAGTTCCCCCGCAAACTTCACCTGCAGCATAAAGGTTAGGTAGACAAGTTTCTGCTTTAGCATTTATCTCCAAGCCACCATTTTGATAATGGAGTGTTGGATATACTAACATTGGATCTTTGGTAATATCAATACCAAAACGTTCAAATTGTCGAACCATCGCAGCAAAATTCTTTTCGATTGTACCTTCACCATGGATAACATCAATCAAGGGTGAGTCTAGCCAAAGACCATCGCGCCCTGTAGGTGTAACAATTCCTTTCTTATGTTTCCTACATTCTCGGATAAGTAAGCTGGCTTCTACATCACGAGTTTCTAAAGGAAAACATACTTGTTCACCATCTTTATTAACAACTTGAGCACCTTTTCCACGTATTTTTTCTGTGACTAATAAACCAACAATTTGCTCAGGAAAAGCAGCTCCCGTTGGATGATATTGGACCGATTTCATTAATTTTAAGGGTACACCTGCACGATAACCCATGACACAACCATCAAAAGTTGCTCCATAATGATTAGTGGTTGGGAAACCTTGAATGTGTAATCGACCAAAACCACCTGTTGTTAAAATGGTTGTTTTTGAGCGGACAATAATATATTCATCATTATCAAGGTTAGCCAAAACTGCACCAGCAACTTGTCCTTGATCATCTTTTAGTAATTCTACTGCTGGGGAAAATTCTAAGACAGGAATATTATTATTAAAAACTTCATCACGTAGTGTTCGCATAATTTCTAAGCCAGTAAAATCTTTAGCAAAATGCATACGTTTTCGTGAAGTACCACCACCATGAATTGCATCCATTGTACCGTCTTCGAATTTATCAAACATCATCCCTAATTCTTCATAAAATTTCAGAATATAGGGAGCATCTTTAACTAAACGCTCTACTAATTCTGGTTCATTTTCATAATGACCACCACCAATAACATCTAAATAATGAATCGCTGGTGAATCAACCTCTCGTACCGCTGCTTGAATACCACCTTGGGCCATAGTAGTATTGGAATCACCCATTCTTAATTTTGTAGCAATAAGGATATCTTCAGGATTAATGCCACTTTTCATCGCCCATAAGGCAGCATTAGCACCAGAACCACCGCCACCAAGAACTAAGACATCAACATCATAATCAATGGTAGAGAGGTCAATAGTATCCGGTTTGATTTTTGATTGTGTTTCAACAATCCTAGCAACTTCTAGTGGTATACGCAGACCTTTGGATGGTCCCAATCTAATTTGAGTTTTTTGTTCTTTAATAAAATCAGGATGATACTTTTCTAAGACATCTTCAATTTCTTCTGGAGAACATTGATCCATCACTTCATCTACACGTTTATCTCGAGTTTTTTCCACTTTACGAATTGATTCTCGCATTTCTTCTGGATAAGGATCTTTTGTCATAATAATTCACCTCATAAATTTAATCTTACTCTCGTTCACGGGCATTGTAGAGTTTTTGTAATTTCTTTTTGTCAGCTTTCATCAGCTCTTCAATTTCATCATCGTAAGCACCATCATCAATTTCTTGGACCCGTTTCGCAAGTTGTTCATATTTTGGTGCCATATGTCTTCCATATAATCGACGTGCTAATATGCCAACGTTAAATTGACTTATTTCTGCTGGGCAACGTGTAACACATAAACCACAATTAATACAATCAAAGCTTAAATGAGCTGCTTCTTCAATATCTCCTCGTAGTGCAGCTTGGATATAATCCATTACTTCAAGATCTTGTGGACATGCTTTTGTACAAGTGTTACAGGAGATACAACGAGCAATCTCAGGATAATATTCTAAGATCGTATTAGGGGATGGTTTAAGTTCTTCAATATCATACAGTTCTTTATTGGCAGGATTAATAGGTAATTGGGCTATCATCATGCCATCTTCTACTTTTGTAGCACATGCAAGACCAGTGTAAAGTTTATGATCGTCTTTAAAGCGATAAAGTGTACTACATGCACCACAAAAACCGCCACGACAACCAACGCCTCTTTCGAGACGCCAGCCAAGGTATTCAAGAGCATTCATAATTGTAAGCTCTGAGGGCACCTCGTATTCGGTATTTGCAATATAAATTTTTACCATTTTTACATTAGAATTATTTTTTTCTTTGGACGTTTTAGACACCTCATTTCGTTACTTTTACAGGAACTTTTCCTTTGGAATTAATTACTCCACGTTCTCGTAAGAGTGTAAGAGGATTAATATAATGTTCTTCGAAGCCTAATTCTTCAACCGGCACTCCCATTGCTAAAGCCATTAATTGGGTGAAATAGACGATGGGTATTCTAGGTAAAGAAGAGTTCAATTCTCGGGCTTCTTTTTGTCTTCTATCTAGATTAAAATGACACAAAGGACAAGAAACCATAATAATTTCCGCGCCTCTATTAGCCATTGAACTAATTATCTTATTAGCTCGTTCAGCGACTAAATGTTTGTCTTTAACAGTAAGGTAAGAACCACAACATTCGGTCATATAGGGATCTTCTATCGCTTCTCCACCCAGACTAAAAATTAGGTCACTCAATATAGTGGGTTTTTCGATATTATTATCAATAGAAATTTCCCTTGGACGTAAAAGTGTACAGCCATAATATGGCGCAATTTTTAGACCTTTAAGTGTTTTAGCAAGATAAGGCTGTAAGTTTGTTTTAGTAAGTTTTTCAGCAATAAGATCTAAAACATGACGAACAGTGATTTCCCCTTGATAATCTTCTTCTTCATACATAAAGGCGTTAAGCCGCATAGCTTTTTCTTCATCATTCTTGAAAAGAGTATTTGCTCGTTTTAATGTATTATAACACATAGAGCAAATAGTAGTTATTTCTGAATGACCATCTTCTACAGCGCGGATCATGTTTCTTATGGGGGCAATTTGACTTGTCAAGTTATCATCTGCTAAACCAAAAAAGGTACCACAACATGTCCATCTGGATAATTCCTCTAATTCAATACCGAGTTTTCTAAAAACTATACGTGCTGTTGAATCAAGATATTTTGCGTATGATTTTGATGTACAACCTGGATAATAACCGATTTTTTTAACCACACTTTAACCTCCAATCACGATGTTTGTTTCTTGAAACTACTAATT
>JAYEJY010000293.1:0-7944 GCA_034660795.1 Promethearchaeati archaeon
AGCGTTAGTCCCAATAACTTTACCTTTAAAGCCTATCATTTGCTTAATTTTTTCGGGGGGAATAGCGCCTTCTAAATCTTGTTTATTAGCACATATAATAATTGGAACGCGACCACACACTTTCCGGATCCGTTTCGTTAATTCTTCAATTTGGGTAAAAGTTGCAGGATCAGTACTATCGACTATCATAATAATCCCAGATGCGCCACGCGCAACACATTGTTGAACATCCTTAAAATGATCTTGACCTGGAGTACCAAAAAGATGCACATGAACATTCTCAACTAAGTCATGTGTGAAATCTAAACCCACCGTTGTACCATTTACCGCTACATTGATAGGTTTTTTACCAAATTTTTGAACAAACTCAGATTTACCGGCTGCGTAAGGACCTGTTACAACTATTTTAATTCTATTATCTACTGCTTGAGGGTCCATTATTTACTCACCATAGATAGTATTTGAATAAAAACATAAAAGACTAAATAACATAGAAGTAATATCCTAAGCATATCTCGGTAAAAAAAGGTAAGAGAGATTTTAGGACTACTATGAGAGGAAGGAAAAGAATAAAATAATTTTAAAAAAAAATTAGCCATATTTAGATGCGAGTTCCGCAACAAGAGCTGAAGAGGAAATAGCATCACCTAAACCAACAGTAAATTTAGGAGAAGAAACAAGAATAGTTGGTATTATAATAATAGAATAGTCCTTTGTTTCAAAAATCCCCTTTTCTGATGTTGTCTGAATTTCCGTGGAGTTTTCTAAAAGATTTTTCATTTGTCTATAAGGTTTTGATGGAGAGAAAGAACGAATTAATGAAATACCAAAATCAAGAAGCTCCTTTTTGGGAGGAAGATTACCTTTAGCAGCTCGTATCGCTGTAATAACAGAACTAAAACACAAGGAATCTCTAATCTGTTCTGCTAGAAGCGTATGCGGTTTTTTCACAACCTCAAGATAGTATCCATAGGTATGGAGGTGAAATCTTGCCAAAGCTAAATGATCAACAATATGTAAGATGCCCTGTAAAATACTCTCAAGAAGATGAAAAGAAGAACATAGTTTCGTAAAACCCAATGCCTCTAAAAGCTCTTTTAATTCACGTTCATTGCAACCAAGACTAGTCCAAATATGATTTTTTTCCGTTGTTTTCAGCAATTGGTCTAAAATTAAAGGATTTTTTGTGCTTGACATCTCCCAATGAATAATTAATTGATGATTAGATTCTTTGGCCTGAAGTAATAAATCATTTATTTGGTGAATTTTTTGATGAATTTTTTCCATCGATTGTTGAGCAAGCAGATGAAAACCGGCTATAAAGAAAGCATCTGTTATTTGAGCTATTTCAGAAACATGATTACGGAAACCATCAAGTAAGGTCAAGGAGGCATTTTTAGGATCATACGTAGCTATAAATCGATTCTCTCGAGGACAAGTCCAACAAGTATCAGATGAAATTTGTAAGTGGTTGTTTTTCCGTAATTCAAAAATAAGATGATAATAAGGAGATTCTTCTGTAGCTTTAATCTCATGAGGGGGGAGCAAAAGAAGTTCTTTGTTCTGATTTTCTAGGGGGACAACAATAGAATTACTCTTAGAAAATAAACTCAGTTGTTGTTTATTAAGAGATACACAATGAGTGATAATTTTTTGTAAGTCCATTTGAGCTAATAAATTAGCCATTATACCAGCTTGCCCACCCATTTTGAAAGTTGCTATTTCTAAAGGAAGTTGTAGGAGTAATTTTTCATAGACATGTTCATCCTTGATAATCCATTCACTTGCTTTTCCTTCCTTAAAACAGCCACAAATACCAGTCACAAAATCCGATAAATCTTCAATGGTTCCTTTCCAATTATGAATTGCCTGTTGAAGTGTTGTTTCGGAAAGAGCAAGATCATTTATTTGCTTCTCAAAAAAAGCTGGAGAAAGTTGAAAAATCGCGTCAATATTAGTATTAAAACCCACAAATACTCCCCGTATCTTCTCAAGGGAAGGGAGAATGGATTGTAAAGACCGCTGATAAAGTTGTTCCCACGAGACAAGCATAATAAAAAAGGATATGCTTAACTGCTTAATCAATTTTTGTTAGGAAAAGAAAAAGAGAGAAGATGAGGAAAAAATTATTCCTCTTCACTAACTGATGTTTCTTCTGCCGGTTTTTTTGACCACACAGAAGAATAGGTTTCACCCGCAAACGAGTAGGCTAGGAGAAAAATAATGAAATAAATAAGACACGCTAGGGCTAAAGCAACAGTTAAACCAACATTAGCAGTGAATTTATCAGCTCTCCGGATGAAATCAACACCTATAAATAGCGGGAGAATAATATAGGCTGCAATAGGCACTTGTTCGTTCTTAGATCTGGAAAGATTTTTACGCCAACGTAAAAAGAATTCCAAAATACTCAAAACAACAGCAATAATACTGATAACAAGAAATGTTGTTTCATGACTTTTCCCTAGGGGTACTAAAAGATAGAGAGTAAATATACCACCAGCAACTAAAAATTCAACTAAGTAGAAAACAATTTTTGGCTGTCTTTGATATCTATCAACTTCGTGTGCCGCTTCAAACATAAAGGAAACAAAGCCGGAAAGGACAGCACCTATTGCTAAGGAATACCCAAAGCCATAGAGAACATGAACCCAACCTTCCGTTTCAATAAGACTTCCAGAAGTTGCTCCACCAACCCATGCACCCCAAATGTTATTCCAGACTTCTCCATAGTTCCAATAGAAACCAATGGAAACAAAAATTGGTATTACAGCTAAAATAAGACCCGGTATGAAAGTAATCCAGAGAGGGAGACGACGACCTGTTTTGGTACGAATTAACCAGGGAATAAGGCCAAAAGCAGCAAGTATTGCAATTGCTGGGGAACCAAATGGTAAGATAAAAAAGACAAACACAAATAAGGCGTTAACACTATAAAAAAGGCTTAAACCAATACTGACTTTTCGTAAGGCACGTCCCATATTATCGAAAGCCTCAGCAATACGATTGCGATCAACATATAGGAAAGCAACCCATGGTAAACTAAAGGTAAATGGAGCACCGAACCATACAAAGAATTTGCTCCACCCCTCACTCATATTCATGAAAGACATGGCATTATAATATTGTTGCCAAGTTACTATCTGCAATCCGTCAATTAAGATGAAGAAAAATGCCGGAATAGCAATTAAAAGTATTAAAACTAGTAATCGTCCAACTTTTAATCCGCGAAGTTTACGAAGTGCCACTTTTATTCACGTCCACATACCTATTTTTGGGATATTCAATAATTTAAGTATGTTCATTTAAACCACAACTTAAATGTCCCACTATCCGTAAAGAATCGCCCGTAAAAGTAGTGCTTCTTATGTGCAAACTCCAATAGAAGGTAAGGTCTAGTAAAATTTATATATAATTGAATTATTATTGTTAGTTCCAATAGAAGAAGAGGTCAGTTAAGGCCTTCTCTCTTCTGTTTGAACACAAGGTGAAAATATGGCTCTACAAACGCAAGGGTTAATAATACCAAGAGGATTAGTGTTACCTTTACGATTATATAATATAAATGGTGGAGATTTAGAAAACGTTTCTACAATAATAGAAAAATTACAAGAACATGAAATAGAATTTAAAGAAAATCGCTATTATGAAGGATTTTCAGAAGTAGAAACAGACGGAAATATGATTAGCGCTCTGTATACCATAGGACAACCAATAACAGTACAGAGATTAAAAGAGGAACAACTCTCAACAGAACGAATTTATTCCCAGGGAAGATGTGAATATATTTTCCATGTAAAAGAAAAATACCTAGAATGCAGAGGACCATCATGGGTAATAAAAAAAGGTTTAGCGCCGTTATCTACTATTTTAGCCATCGAATTTGAAAATATTATCCTCGATGAAGGAGCTATGGTAAAACTTTGTCGAGATGCTGCAGAAGTAAAATATGTACAAATTTCAGACTTAAATAATCCCGCCTTAAGTAAAATACAATTAGATGGACAAGTGATGGATTCAGCAGAATGGTCTATTTATCGTAGACAGGGAATTATACGCTATTTCCGTGGCTATATTGACTTGCCAACAGGCGGGCAAATAAGTGCGCAAGTAAGCAATAAAGGATCCGTTCTTATCTATAAGCGCGGTGAAGGAATACCGGCGGAAGATGTTATCTCTGCAGTAAGAAAAATAATGAAACTAGCCAATGGCAAACATTAACATATCATGCTTGTAACAAGAGAGACCTTGTTTACCTTGTTCAAACCCGTGTTTCCTCGGAAACACAACTGTTCACCTACTGTCCAGATTGGACATGTGAATTCACCTGCTCTGGGCTGTGAAGCTGCTCATCCATACGCGCTCCCCATTGTCTTCGGATAATGGTCTTTTTTTGGCCTTCACAGTCCAGAACAAATTTTTCTAAAAGCTTCTTATAATTAATATACGATTTGTTAGTTTTTAATAGTAGGTATTATCGATAAGGTTTACAGAAAAAGGTATGAAACCAAAAAAGAGCATAAAATTGAGAAAGAAGAAAGGAAAAGAAAAAGCATGAAGAACAAAGAGAAAGATAATCAAGAAATACTAGAAATAATTTCAAAAAAAATAAATAAAACATTGCAAAAAACCACAGAAAGTATAACAATAAAAGAAAATCACTATTCAGTAGCTAACAATGAAATCATTGCTTTAAATCTTGCAAACAATAACAGAAATTATTTTCCAGAAGAAATAGGATTTCTTGAAGAACTCAATTATCTTGATCTATCAAATAATGACCTAGAAATAATACCTTCTTTTGTACGACAATTAAAAAAATTAGCTGTATTAAAAATAAGCCATAACCGACTATCTAGTTTACCCGAGTGGCTAGCAGAATTAACTAACCTTCGAGTCTTAGCAGTAGATAATAATCAACTCTATTCTATACCAAGCTCGATTAACCAATTAACTATTTTACGGAAATTATATCTCCAAGGAAATCCTATTCATCGCTTACCACTAGAAATTTTTGAATTGAACCTATTAGAAGAATTACATATTGATTTCCGCACAACAATAAAGAAACCAGTAAAAGGGATTCTCTCACATCTCACCTCGAATGGATGCATAATTTATAGCAATTATAATCGAAGATAGAAACTCCATGTTGATTTACTTATATTTTTAAATGCGATTAACATAAGATAAGTTATTCAAGCGAGGATAGAAATCAATGCAAATAAGAAAAAAATGGTTATATACAATTTTAATAATTGTTATAATTATTCTTGTTCAAATCATTAATCCATTTGCAGATCAGTTTTCTCTTTTTCAAGCCAATTATTCAGCAGGAAAAAAGCCATTATATGATATAAATGAACTTGCAGAACGACCATTTCTAATGGGAATGAATCCCCATCCAAGGCAATTTGGGAAGGAGAATCTAACGCAAGAAGAAATAAATGAGAATATCAATGAAGCATATGAGCTTGGAAAAACATCGATGGAACTTTATCCTCGCTGGCCAGATATCAATTGGTATGAAGCATCCTCAAAAATGCCAGCAGATCACTTCCAGCTCTATAAAACTCAATTTGGCTGGTTGCCAATGGTTTACATAAAAACAGTGGATTATTATCTATCTGAAGGAGTATGGCATACTAAACCTCTTCTATCACCAACACAATCACCAGACTTGAAATTTAATGATAGTGAGTTCATACAAGATGTAAGTGATGAATTAATCGCGTTCTGTTCTCAAGAACCGGGACCAGATGTTGTGTTTCTAGGAAACGAAATCAATCAAATCTATGAGCTGGAAGACAATCAAACCTTTATGGAATATACAGAAAGCATGAAACAAATAACTCAGAACATACGAGCTGCGCCGACAGTCTCTGAAAAAGTGAAAATAGGTATTGTCTTAAGCTACACTCAAATGCTGGTCAATATCAGCAATTGGGAACCATGGGAAGAAGACAGGTTATGGATGCTCGAAAAGTTCAGCGGAGCAAATGGAGTAGATATTTTTGGAATCAATAGTTATCCGTTTAAGAACAATTTTAACAATCCGGAAGACATACCAGCAGACTATTACACACAAATAGAGGATTATACTGACAAACCTATTTGGTTTACAGAAATCAGCTGGCCATCAGGAGCAGAAATGAATAGCACAGAGGAAGAACAATCAAAATTTCTGACACATTTTGTTGATATAACTAGTACAATGACTATTGAAGCCATCTGCTGGATATCTATGCATGATTTCGTAAATTCAAGCCAATATTCAGGGCATCAGCTTTCTTGGGAATTACGTGATAAGGATTCCAATCCTAAGGAAGTATGGAGTGATTGGATGGCTCTCATTGCATTAGAAGTCACGGGACCAATGGAAGCATATCTCCCCACAGCAACCACCCCACCACCATCAAGCAATAATACTACAAATCCATTAGCAATGAAGTTTGGAATGGTCTTTATGGGTGGAATAGCATCACTCATTTGTGTTACAGTAAGTATTATGATGAGGAGTAAAAGAAGAAAAAAAAGAACGACAACGTAAACTAATCATAATTGTTCATAGTCATATTTTTCGAAAATGAAACCGCACGCTTCATTTACTCGAGAAATTAACTCTTTTGAGAAATCATAACTTGCTGGTTGATAATCCTTTTGATCTTCAAGAAAAGCCTTAAATGCTGATTTAGATTTTTCAAACCCTTCAAGGTTTAATGAAGAATAGACTCTCTTGAGTATCCTGAGTGGGTTCTCAATAAAGTCTTCATATCGGACATCCACCCAATTGTCTTCAGAAACGATTTCAATTTTTTCATCAAAATTCACATATAATTGCTGGTAGAGATCCAAAACATTCTCTTTTAATTCATCCATGTCCCAAGTCTGTAGAGCAAAAACCTCGCATGTATCATTATGAAACTTGATAGTAGATGCATAGACTTCGTAGGGATTCCTATAGAGATGAATGAACTTGGCATTCGGATACATTTCAATTAAATGTTTAACTCGATAAGTGTTAGCAGGATTCTTGAGCACAAGGCGTTTGTCACGGTTCGATTTTTTCAAAGCAACCTTCTTGATGAAAAACTGATACCGTCTTTTCCAGCGTTGTAAATCCTTAGGGGATGCATTATCAAATGATTTGTACTTTGCATACTGTTCGAAATTACGGGGGAAAATCATGCTATGGAAAAAACCGTATTTATCATACGCCCCTAATGAGTGCTCTTCTTCACCAGGGAGGTCAGCATTAATCTTGATTTTGTCCATCGGCCTTGTTTCTGGAAGCGAAACTTCAATGAGTTTTCTTGAAATCCGTGGAAAAGCAAGAAAGAAATGAGGAGCGTAAACTTCTACGTTAGAAACTAATCCTTTACTATCATCTTGTGCAAAAAGATAATGCATAAACGTTGTCCCACTACGCCAATGACCAATAATGAAAATGGGGTCTTGGGGGAGTTCATACCGTTTAATCTTCCGGTTAAACCGAAGACGTTCAACGAGTCTCAGAGGAAAGCAAATAAGACTCAAAGTGAAGGCATAAAGTAACCGTAACCAGTATTTCGGATGGACACGAAATCTATTTTGAATTAATAAACGAATTATATTACTTGTTGAAGAACCAGCCAAAGGTTCTCTATTAACTATCCAGTGTTTTTTCATGTTTATGAGCCCCAAGAAAGGGAGAATAAAGTTTTTTGCCAAACTAATAATTAAATAATACTTGCTTTGATTTTAGTTTTTTCCATTAAATAACAAATATTAGTAAAAAGAAGACCCCTAAAAATAAAAAATTAAGTAAATATCAAGTTATTATTTTTCCATCTTTAAGATGAACTAATCTCATAGTATTATCAACTAGAGTTTCATCATGAGTAACGAGAACAATAGTTATCTTTTGTTTTTTATTAATTTCTTTAAAAAGATCTATGATTTCAT
>JAYEJY010000294.1:0-7932 GCA_034660795.1 Promethearchaeati archaeon
TAGCTAATTCAATAATAGGGAGATAATTCCATTTTGTAGGATCACTGGTATTGTCAACAAATTCCCATTTTTCTTTATTTTTAGATGTATAAGCCATGAATTTTAGATTATCGGGTTTTTCATCTAAAACAATATAGAAAAACATTGGAACACCTTTCATATTATAGTAACCGCCAACTGCAGTAAGAAATCCTAAATACCATTTTTCTTCACATTGAAATATTAATAAATTTAAAGAATGGTTTCTTGCTGAACTACTAAAAGCCATTCTTACGAGATTTTCAATTGATGCAAGTTGCATTTTTATGGCTTTTTTTTCTGGAAATTTCTCTTCATTCATTTTTATCATCATTAGTCGCAATAATTTTAGCTTTAATTCTTTTTCGATTAATACTCTTTTCTTTAAAAAAAATTGTTTTTAAGTAAATACTTTTTTTAACCGATCTTCAGTTTTATAGCGCAAATCGCCAATAATACTAGACATTTTCTCTTTGAATTTTTTATAGCGTGTTGTTTCTGGATGACTAATAACAGGATATTCTTTAATGAATTCATTTGCGATTTTTGAAATAATTCTGCGGATAACTTTTTCTGGATCTTTTGAATAACAGATAATATAAACTGTTACTAAATCTTTGCTTTTTTTCAAAGAAATTTTGTGTAGATAGATAGTATATCTTTTCATCCTGAAAAATTCAGTGTCATCTTTAAATGCTTCTTTACCAAATTTTTGAATTGTTTCGAGAAAACTAGATGTTAAAAAAGAATCTATTTCTGTTTCATCATAGTACCTATTTTTAACTAGAAGAATACCTTCATACATAACTCCAGCTTCAATAATAGGCATGTTTTTAACCTTGTAATGAATTTATCATTCTTCAATAAAATGCAAGATAAGAGCTTGAATATTTGAATAGCTAAAGATTATCGTGTCATTTTTTATTCTTTTTCCTATGTTTATCAATTATCCAGGGATGTTCAATCATTTTAATGGTATTAAGAGCTAATTTTAGAATATCTCTTTTGTCAAAAACATTTGCTAATTTAGCCACTGCTCTGAGATGATGGATTAGTGTATCTAACCATCGATAAATATCACCCGGATAAGCATAGAGATTATATTTTCGATTTAAAACTCCTGTAATTTCTCTGAGGTTCTTATTTTTTAAACGTAATTTAACTATAATCCTTGATAATTCTTGTTGCCCACAATCACACCACGGGTTATCTCGACATTTGCAATTGAAAATATCTGTTTGCCATTTAGTAAAGGTGTCAATGATAAGTGGTGTTAATTTTTTTCTCCTTTTATTAGCAGTATCCATGAATTCTAAAACAGAGCCTGAAAAAAGATTTGAACCGATGTATCCACCTTTCAGTGTCTTTTCTATTTCCGCATGAATTTTAGCATTTAAGTAAATAGCTGTAAAAGGTTCAAATTCAATTGCAATTTCAAGCGGACTTCGGAGTTCAAATCGTTCCTTAATATTTCCAGCTTCTGTAGGTGGAAGATATGATCTTGTTGTGGCCATTCCTAATCGAGTTGGATGTGCCCCTGATTTTTGTATAGTTATCATTTTTAGATTTTGTAAATCGCGCAATGATTTTTTAAGTGTCTCAGATGGTCCGAGGAGAGTATGATAATATTTTACAAGTGCTTCTAAAGGTATCTTTTTTGAGGCAACAATTGCTGCTAAGATTTGTTCTAGTTGTCTTTCCCCGTACATTTCTGGAATAACAGGTTCAATGGGTTCAGATAATAAACTAAATGCAATCGAATCTTCGGTTTCATCCATAGAGCTATGATATTTTTTATTCGCTTCAACTAATAATACCACTCTTCCTTTATCATGAAACCCTAAACGTCCAGCACGACCTAACATTTGATGAAATTCTGCGACCGTAAGCCACTTAATACCCATTGCTAAGGTTTCAAAAATAACTTGACTCGCTGGAAAGTCAACTCCAGCACCTAGCGCAGCTGTTGTTATCACAGCAGCGTATTTGCCTTTAGCGAATCCATTTTCAACTTTTTTTCTCTGCTTAAATGTTAATCCAGAATGATAAACAGTTGACCGAACACCTGTTTTATTAAGAAAATTTGAAAGTTGATAACAATGTTTTCGCGAATTTGTGAAAACAATTGTTTGACCTGCATAACCATATGAGGATTTTTGATGATGGGCTGATTGTATATATTCCCGCAAATACTTTTCCTTTTCATCTTGATCTCGAGATAATACTAGATGTCGTTCAAGCGGTATAGGTCTTTCACTATATTCTAATAACTTAAACCCTAATTCTCTAGCCAATTTTTGCGGGTTACCAATTGTTGCTGATAATCCTAAAATCTTTGCTTTTGGGAATAACATTTTTATTCGAGCAATTAAGCCATCAATTTCGGGCCCACGTTCCTCTTGACTTAATAATTGAATTTCATCAATGATTATCGTTCCAATAGTCTTTAAATTCTCAGCATTACCATTACGCAATAAAAGATCAAATGCTTCATAGGTAGCAGTAATAATATCTGCATTTCGATAATCAGTATCAACAATATATTTCTCTTCTTTTCCTACGTCTATACGACTCATTCCTACTCTAATTGCTACTCGCATCCCATGTTTATTGTATTTTTTCTTAAAATCTTCGTATTTTTGATTTGTTAGTGCAACTAAGGGACTAAGATAAATCATTCGTTTCCCTTGAATGACACTATTTATTCCAGCCAATTCTCCAATCAAAGTTTTTCCGGTGCTAGTGCCAGCAACAACTAACATGTTTTCTTCTTTGGTCAGTAACCCAGCATTTAATGCTTTCGTTTGTATGGGAAGTAATTTAGCAATACCATTGTTTTTTATTATTTTTTTTAGTTTACCAGGTATTGCTGCATGATCAATATATTCTAAATCTTCTAATTCCATGCTACTACCTATTGTATCATATAGAGTTAAATCAGGTCTTTTAGAAGGTCGGAAATAAGGATCAAAAGCATCCATAATTTTATCGACATTAGTATGCTTTCTTAACAGACGATTAAAATGTCTTTGACCTGATTGTGAGAGAGAAATTTTTTTGGCATTTAATTCCTTTGCAAGTTCCTCTTTTGCACATTGATAACATGCCTTTCGTCCTATTACTTTATACTCCTTATTTTCTCGAAGAAAAGTTACTCTTCCATGGTCAATCATACATAATCGACAAATATGCCGGATAGTTGGTTCATGAATATCAAAACTTGAGAAAAATTCGTTGAACAGTTCAATATTTTCTGGAACATCATCTGATGGAATGATTATACCTTGGGCTTTCTGTAAGACTTTAATTATTAATCTTGGTTTTTTATACTCTGTAGATTTTTCTTCAAAAACAATATATTTGTAAGGACGTAAACGATTGTTTTCAAGTGCAAATTGTAGCTTAGCTTTTTGTAATGGTTTAATTCTAACTGTTGAACCATGAGCTGGAAGAAGGAACATTTTAATTTGATAATTGTCGGGATTATAATCCATTAAGAAGGCATAATAAGCTGTACTAATATTTGGCATGGTCTTATAACTCACAGAGTATTTTCACGGATTAAGGAATCATACTTAAAAGTAAGTAAATTTGCGAAAATTCTTTGGCAAATTTAAACAAGTTTATTGTTTTTTTTAATCAAGTTCTTTGATAAATTGAGCGTGAATAATATTTGATGAATTCTTTCGTTCTGAAACTTGGAAATTAAAATCATTCATTTCTATCTTTAATAAATCGTAACTAGGATATTCACCAATATTTTTAATCGTAAAGGCTAGCCATTCTGCAAGTAATGCTGTATTTATTTCATTTGTAAAAGGACTTAGCAATAAAAATTGCGTACCTTCTCTACTGAATTGTTCTGCTAAACTTAAATATCTCTCAAAATTGTAAAATTCGAAACCAAATGGATTGAAAAATGTAATAAGATCTACTTTTTCCTCCATAACCTCTTCTAAAACTTTTGAGGGATAGCTTTGACTGAATTTAATATTATCCTTATGAAATCTTCTCATAGTGTAATCATATGCTGGTTGGAAAACTGGATTTAATTGCAAAGAATAAATTTCACTCTCGGGAAAAAGGTTTGCTAATTGAATAGAACTATATCCCAAGGTTAATGAAAAATCAAAAATTCTTTCAAAATCAGCAATATTTGTTAATTGTGAAATTGCTTCTGATCGAATTTGCTCCATACCTTTACTACAATCAATAACATCAAAATAGTAAATTAACTCTCGCGGATTAATCAAATTTGACTCATTACGTATTATTGCCAGAAAATCTTTAGCTAAATGTTCATGTAATAAATAAAGGGGATATAACCCTTGCTCGGTGAGGAATCTTGAGGATTCACTTTTGTTATACAAGACCTGTTGCCAATTTTCATTTAGTGTATAAACTCCACCTCGTTTCTCAAAATAGTCAAAATAAGCTAAATGATACAGAAGCATTCCAATAGGTTCACAATTTGTATATTTTTTCGTATGACATATAACAGCTAAATCTTGAGGGCTTGTACACATTGATTTAATATTTTCAGATTCAATTACTTTTAATGATAGATGAGCAACTAATCGTATAATGTGTTTATAGATATCTTCTAGCAAAGTCTCTCACTTTCACGAATCTGAATAAAATAGTGTTTTGTAATTCCATTTACAGTTATTTTAATGAAGATATTTATTAAATAGCTTTTCTTTTTTGGCAAATTTGTGTAAAAATTTCAAATTTTGGTTTATGTAGGCAAGAATTTTAATAGTAATATAAGATAAACTTTAATTATTGTCAAACAAAAGATTGAAAAAGAATTTATCAGTGATAAGAATAACGAGAAGTTTTTATTCTGAAGAAAATAAACTGTAATGTAAAAAGAAGGTAAACACAATGTCAAAAAAAGTAATGAGAAATGTAGGCATAGACCTTGGAACGAGTACCATTAAAATGTCATCTGATAATGGAAAAGCCTTGATACGCTTAGCATCGATAATTGGTGATCCTAATCCCGGATGGACAGGTATGACTCTAGATAAAACACTAGAAAATAATCTGGTATTAGAAGAGGGTGGACAAAGTTTCTTTATCGGAGAATTAGCGCGTTTACAAAGTGAAATTAAACGGGGTTTAGCCTCAGAAGGTAAAATGAAAAGTATTAAAGATGCAGTTATGGCTATAAAAGCAGCCTTGGCTCTTTTTGTGGAAGACGATGGTGAAGAGGTTTTAATTGCTACAGGTGTTCCAGTAGCAACTTCACAAGAAGAAATGTCAACTCTTTCTAAAGGCCTTTCTGGTGAAAAACAGATTAATGTAAAAAATGATGCTACGGGTGAAACTCATAGTTATAATATAACGGTCAGTAAATGTTTAGTTTTACCAGAACCATATGGTTCTTATTATCAGATTTTAAAAACTTCGGGAGAAAATAAGGCTGTAGATGCTATTATTGTTGATATTGGTCATGGAAGCACTGATATTCTTACAGTTTATAATGGTCGATTAATGCGAACAGCTAGTGGTAGTCTTGAGGAAGCAGTTGATACTTTAACTACAAGAATGGCTCGAACATTAAATGAACAAACAGGGAAAATCATTAGACCCTTTGATTTAATGAAAACAATTGAAAAAGATCTTAAAGCAGTAATGGTTGGTGGGCAACAATATGATGTGACTGAAGTTAAGGAGTATTATATTCAAAATATTTCAGAAATCATAATTGATGAAACATCTCGATTATTAAACACCCTGCCACCCGATGCGTGGATTGAACGGGTAATCCTAACCGGTGGAGGTTCACATGTTTTTGGTGAAACACTAAAAGAAATGATGTGGAAAAACAATATTGTAAAAGAACCGGATGAGGTTGTTATTCCTGAAAATCCAGTGATGTGTAATGCTCAAGGATTTGAATTAATAGCTGCATCTCGTATGAAAGTAAAACCAAAATAATTTCTCTCTTTTTTTAGAGATATTATTTTTTTATTTTCTTATTTTTCACTTTCTTTTTTTGTTGCACTTGCTACATCTACGGAACGATCAACTTTTCTTTCATAAAAAACTAATCTCGTTTTTATTGACGGTCTTTCATGTCTTTCTGAAACAATATAACCTTCTTCTTCCAAGTTTTTATTAAATTCTTTTTTTAAAGATTCTTTTATATCTTTAATTTCTTCAACAGGATATGAATCTGCAAAGAAGAAATAATTATCTTTTACTGTTCTAAATCGGATAATCTCAGCTCCAATAATGACATTAGTATTTGGATCATCACTCAATTTTTCATTAATTAGAATTTCTTGAATTTCTTTCCATGGGATCGTATTCCAATTAATGTTATTTCTAAATGCTAAAACATCTTCTTTTAGAAGAAGAGCAGAGTTAATTGGTTTAATAATATCTATAGGTCCGAGAATAACTAGAAAAACGCCAAAAATGATTAATAAAACAGCAAAGATCCAATTGACAGTTGTCCGTTCTTGTTGAATTAGAAAATAATATATTGATACGAAGAGCATTAAGGCCCCAGTGATAAATTCGCCAATTGCTATGAGAATCTTGATATTGCGAATATTTTTCGGAAGTGAAAAAGATTTCCGATATCCCTCTTCTTCGATATATTCTTCTTCAAGTTGTGTCTCTTTCCCTTCTTCTTGTTGCAACTCTACTGAAGATTCGGTTTGGTTCACGTTTAAACAACTCTCTTATTGATACTCATTCTGAAGATTTACTTTTAATCCTATTTGAAGTTTACCATACAAAAATATGTACAATAATTGTGTTTTATGATACAAAAATATGTTAACAATTAAAAGAGATTTAAGAAATGATTTATTAGCATAAAAAATTGCAAAAAAAACACTGAATATAGCTGGTTAATAGATAATTTATAAGAAACATTATCAGTAATCAGTTAATATTACCTTGTACTCTCGAAATGTGATCAAAATGTTTCGAAAACCACAACCTCCAAAATATATACTATTTATTGGTGAGAATAATCCCACAATAGATTACATTGCTAAAGTGGTACAAAAATCAGTAGAAGAACCTGATGAAAAAGTACCAACCTATACTTTTACTGTAGAAGAACCTGACTTTTACCATGATTTACATCCAGGATTACTAAAAAAAACTGATGGCGCAATATTTCTAATTAATAGTACAAAGATGGATAATCTTTCAATCATGAAGGAATATTTATGGGAACATTTTGTTTGGAATGAAAATGCAAGAGATATTCCTGTCCTCATTGCGAGTTATCATGCTGAAAAAGCAATTGCCTTAACTACATCCGAGATTATCGAAGCATTCTCATTAATTCGATTAACAGATCGTTTATGGAATGTAATGGAAATACGAGAGAATAAGGAAGAAGATATTCTAGCTTGTTTTAAATGGCTAGATAGTTATATTGACGTTCTAGGTGTAAAAGAAAAAATAACACGTGAAAAATAATATTATAAACAAAATAAAGAAAAACTTACAAAATATTTTTGAAAGAAAAAATAAAAGATGCATATAATTTCAAAGGATGGAAAAAAATGGTAAAAACTGTATCATCACTCATAAAAGAAGAATATACTGGTTGTTCAGTCAGACGACTTTTAAACGAACCTCAATTACGAAAAGAAATTAATGAAGATCCCGCAGTTAGAGGAAATTATCATTCGAAAGGAATTGTAATGGATAAAATTGCGGTTTCTGGAAAAGTATTACTCATAGGACCGACTGGTGAAGCAAAAACACTATTTGCTCGAGTGCTTCTTAAACATCTTACAAAAGCAATCAATGAACGAAAATGGCATGTTGCAGGTTGTCCATTTAATGAAGATGCTGGTTATATCATTAAGGTCGTAAACTCATATAACGATAACCCTGAATCTGCTGCTGATGTTCTGAAAAGTCTTTGCCCTTTCT
>JAYEJY010000295.1:0-7910 GCA_034660795.1 Promethearchaeati archaeon
TTCATTGTTATGCATTACTATTGCAACCAATTTATAAAAATGTGCTAAAATCAAGTGAGAAACATGATGCTTTCAAAAGCAAGAAACGGTTTAATCCAGTACCACTTTTAAAAAATCAAAAAGAAGGCAGTCTCTTTTTATCCCGGTATTTTTTTAGTCATCCTAAGTCAAACAATGATGATAAGATATCAAAAAAAACACCAATGAATAAATATTATCCGCCAAAATTTCTCCTTATTGCTCACTATTCTAATACCTATGCTTATCCAAAAAATAAACCACGTGAAAAGCTTGATACAATCTTGACTTCTTCAATCGAGAAATTTGATAACTATGTACAAACTGAAATTCATCCCACTTTACATAGTTTGGGAAAACCATTTTACCTAAAAGGGAAAGACTATTTAATAAATTATCATTTAATCAGAGAAATTCCTAAGAGAATCATATTAGAATTATTTGATAAAGAATTACTTCCAACGATAACGAAGACGAAGACTTACAATTATCTTTTTCCCTCGGCTTATCCCTCAAGAACAGGGCAAGAAACTGTGGATCAATTGCTCAGCAAACAAATTAATCCCAATGCCCTCGGTCATATTATTACTGCTAAAGATAGATTAATTCCAATAACAGAGAAAAATTTTCCCCTTGTCATTGTTGGGGAACAAAATACCCGACGTAATTTAATTCTTAATTTATTGAAAAATGTCAATGGCCGCTTTTTAATTTTAGATCCTCAAGAACAATATGGAAAACTTACGGAAGCTGATTCCAAAGTTAAAGGGTATGTATTGGGGGAGAATTTGATCCTCAATATTTCTGGAACGGAAGGAAAAGCAATAAGTAAACAAATCTATGCTCATTGGTTTGCGAAAATAATTGGATATTTTGCGCAAATGTACTCGTCTTCAATAAAAACACTTGAGACCTATTTACTGGGAGTATACAATGACCCACAAAACCAAGAAGGCACTGAAATTCGTTTCCGATCATTTGCTAATCAAGAAGTAACTTCTGAAATTGCTCGAATGAATCGAACTGATGCAACTCTTTTAACAAATGTTCTCTATCCATTAAGCACTTACGACTCATTATCCATAGTAACACGTATAGGTCGAAAAAATTCCTTTGAACAATTATTTTCAACAAAAGGGGCAATTATACAATTTTCGAGAAATGATAAACAACATTCTCAAATTGCGTATTTATTTACAATCCTAAAACTGCGAAGTCTTACTTTAACTGAACCTGTTTTTGTAATATTGGAAAATTTTGATAATTATTATGATGAAGAAAGAAATCGTAGTGGAATGGTTGCTGATCTTACAAATTTAGTATTAGAATTACCTTCTAATTTTCGAGTAATCTTAGGTATTCGCTCTCCCTCTAAAATAAAAAGCCTTTTTAAGAATGCAAAAATGAAATTTATAAATCGTCTCTTAAACAGAAAAGATCAAGCATTACTGGAAAAGGAATATAATTTTCAAGATAGTGACAATTTTACCTTAAATACTCTTTCAGAAGAAGAATATTTCCTTATAACCCCATCATTATTTGCACCAACTTCTTTAAAGATAATGAAAGAACCAGATACCTCATTAAGAATATCTGTAAATGAATTAGAGAAGAAAAGCCTGAATAGAATTCTTCATTCGGAGGATTACTTACAAAAAGATGGTATTCCCTTACAAATTAAGAAAGCTATTTTTTCTATGATTAAAGTTTTAAAGGAAAAACCTCGAAAAATTCTGCCTGAAGAAGGTTTTGAAAAACTAATAAAAGATTCTTCGCCAACAGATATTCTGCGTGCAAAAGAAATTGCCAGAGAAGAACGATTTTTCAAATTTCTTCAGCATTCCCCCAAAGATTCTAATGAGACGATAAATTTAATTCAATTAACTGAGCGTGGAGAGGCCTTTTATCAAAGCTATTTAGATCTTCAACAACAATTACCTATGGTCTCAATATGTTCGCTACAGAAAGAAAAAGATTTCGAGCAACTTATTTTTAGTAATTTAGAATCAGCACAAAATTATCTTAAAAAAGAACAATTTGAAGAAACCCTTGATTTAATGATTAATATCACCATCAAAATGTTAGCAGTTTTACCTGAAAAAGATCGTTTCATAAAGGATACACATACTGCTAAAATATTTGAATTTTGGTCGTATTTAACAACAATAAAGGAATATGAATCAACGCCACAAGTTAAAATTTTATTTCCAGAATTTTTCCAAAATATCACGAATGCTCTCAAAGAACTTAAACATAGTGTATTAGAAAAGCAGACTAATGATAAGGCAAATTCTGCTAATAATAACGCAGCAGTAAAAACAATTCGTTCTTCGGATAATATAAGGAAGCCTTTTACTAAAAACCAGGATGAAAATTGGGGGGACTCTATTTTTAATTTCTCTTCTGAGGATTTACAATCGCCATCAGATACTTCTAATGACATAATCCTCAATTAAAAGACTCAGCAGTAGTACCAGAAGATGAAGAAAAGGATACTTTTGATAAAAATCAATCATCAAGTACTTTTCATGCTGCCCGTCAAGAATTACAAGAAGCTGGTTTAATAAGACCAACATCACCTCTTAATCAACAGTTAGAAAACCAAAATAGTTCATTACAAAAAAATAATCTAGATCCTTTTGCCCCAACAAACAAATCTACTAAACAGACAATTGATGAAAAACGCAAAAAGGAATTTTATAAACGAATATTCTCTTTAAGAAAGTCGTTATTAGAAAAAATTAAGGATGAAATATCTTATAAAAAAACTATTGATTACGACTTTTTATGGCAATGCTTAACTTCTCGTTATACAAAAAATGTAAGAGATGGTTATACCATTTCTGCTATCGTAGGGCTTTTACAAAAACTCATTCATGACATTGAAGAAGGAGCAATAATTTCAAAACCAATATTTGAAAAAATTTCACAGCTAATGGACAAACCAAATTTCATGCCGAATTCTCTTAAAAAAGATTTACAACAATATCTACAGGATTATGAAAAATCACATAATTTGGATTAAACTCTAGAATATACAAAAGCCATTTTTACAATTTTTGGTTAATTAAACTGATTATTGCTTTTTCTAAACTTTTTATCATCGGTCGATCTTTTGGTGGTACTAGTTGTTTAATGGATTCTGCAGTTGAAATAGTCACAACTCCTAGCCCTTCTGCTTTTGCATATGCTATCTGTTCTTTATCAGTGGGGGTTTTTACTTCTGCAGGATAGGCAAGAAAAACACGATGAGCAAAATTACGATATAATAAAGGGTGTGTCACCCAACATCCATTTTCAATTTCAATAAAACAAATTTTGTCATTTTTTAAAGCAGCAATATCTATACGGACTTTTGAAATTTTCTTACCTGTCAATTTTGCGATATCAAATAATGACTCATTTAAAACGAGTTCCTTAACAGCTTTATACCCAAAAGATTTCAAATGTATAAGAAGAACATCTGCCATTTGTTTTTCTGTTAAAGTTGGAGGGTTCAGACAACCAAAATCTGATTCTTTATGATTAAATACCATGCTTTACACTCAATAATTTTCAATATAAAGAGCTCAAAAGGCTGACTGTTTAGCTCTTTTAAAAGAAAATCAGTTATTGTTGCTATAAGAGAAACAAGTCTTCAAGAATTATGATAAATGATATGATGTGATTTTTTGATAGATGCCCCCAAACTAACATTCGAAGTAACAATGGTTACACTCCAAGATTATCTTGATTGGATAATTCAGTTTTTAAAACTTACCGGGATGACCCTAGCTTCCGTATTATTAATTATCTTAATCGTCTATTTATTCGTAAATGTTTTTCTAAGTATGCTCACAGAAATTATACCAATAATTAAAGGATTAATGATAATTTTAGAGTATATCTTTCTCCCAGGTTCGTTAATGCATAATGTTTGGCATGTGTATGCCTTAAAACGTCTGAATATACCTGTAAAACAACAAGCAAGTTTTGGATGGGGCTGGTCACGAACAGCTATCCGAGTTTCTCGACCAACGAAAAACTTTCGGGAAAGTTTAATTTACTTCTGGGCACCATTGATGAATATTCCTGTAATTATCGTGTGGATAATCCCAGGAATGCTTCTCTTCGAATGGTTAGATTCGTTAGTAAATAGTTCGGTTTTTTATTGGCTATGGCTATATATCTTGGTTTCTCTCATCATCCGTGGTTTACCAGATGTTCAGGATTTAATTAATCCTTTACAAATCACAGTAAATAAAACCCCAGAATTTTATCTATTCGTTATGTATTATATCATTATAGCTCCTATAACGCTTATTCTCTGGGGTTGGGGACTAACAATCATCTTTAGCTTATTCTATGCAATATTACTTTATTATGAGGTTGGAAAGATTGCAAGTAAAGAAGAAAGGAGACTTTCAACGAAGTTTGATAATATAAAGGAGAGTCTTGTAACAAAAGAAAAAGTCTTTTACCCTGATAGTGATTTATTTGATTCCTAACGGTTTCTTTGTTTTTGTGGCGTATCACGTTCTAATAGTCTTGTAAATTCATATAGACTAATGAGATCTTTGGAAACCCGGCGGATAAGAATTAGTGTGCCAATTTTATTGTCTTTTATTTTGTCTTTAAAAACACTGAGAATCTTATTAAATTGTTTAATAACATATTTCTCATATTCCTCAGTGGGAGTTAATTGTGGGTTACCTGTGATAAGATGAATTGTGCCTGTATAGACTTTATCTGTGCAAAGTTTTGTAAGTTCGATAATATGATACTCTGATAATTCAATATCTTCTTCTTCAAAAAATTCGATAATCCGCTGAATGAGTGATTCTGCTTTTAGTACTTTTGTAATTTCTTTGAGAATGGTAGGATCATCAGGAATTGTTTTTTCCAGTCGATAATTTGTTAATTGTAAATATTTCGGATAAATGGGATGTTGAGTTGGTATTGCGTTTATACGGGACTTAATAGATGAGCTAACAAATCTCCCATCATAAGAGAGGTCAACAAGATGGATAGGACCGGGAATTTGCAGTAAATATTTTCGTTTAAAGATTTCCTTTTTTGAATACAGCTCCGTATCACTCCAAATTTGTACACTAAGTGTTTTATTTAAAGGGTCTTTTAATACTAAGCGGAGGTAAGGTTTATCATTTTTCGCAATACGATTTTCGATATCAACAAGTGTTGCAAAAATGCTTATTGTGCCTGGTTCTTGTAACTTATCAAAGAATAATATTGGTTTGTCAGAAATTACCATACGTCAACTCACTCAAGTTATTTACTCCACATTCATTAGTATTTATAGCTTATTAGGATTTTTGCCTAAGATACAATTCTTTGCACACTTTAAGAAATTTTTATATCTTCGAAAAGCACTCGTAAGCTTTAAATATCATTAACAAACAGCAAAAAACAGTAAAAATAATTTCTTGGTGAGAAAGAAATGTCTCAACAAAATATTCCAGTAATATTACTTAAAGAGGGGACTCAGCGTACAAAAGGCAAAGAAGCTCAACAAAACAATATCCGAGCTGCATTGGCCATTGCTGAGGCTGTAAAATCAACCCTTGGACCGAAAGGCAGTGACAAAATGTTGGTGGATTCGTTAGGTGACATTGTTATCACAAATGATGGAGCCACTATTCTCGATGAAATTGATGTCGAGCATCCAGCAGCAAAATTAATGACACAAATTGCAAAAACTCAAGATGATCAAGCCGGTGATGGAACAACCACAGCTGTTGTGTTAGCTGGTGAACTATTAAAGCAAGCTTCAACTTTAATTGAACTTGGTGTTCATCCGTCTATTATCATCTCAGGCTATAAGAAAGCAGTTGACAAAGCTACAGAGATTCTGACAGAAATTGCAATGGATGTAGATCCAAAAGATAAGAAGACATTGAAAAAAGTAGCCGACACAGCATTGAACAGTAAAATAGTTTCCATTCATAAAGATATTATGTCAAACATTGCAATCGATGCTATTCTTCAAGTGGCTGATGAACGAAACGGAAAATACTTGGCTGATTTAGATTGGATTAAAGTTGTACAAAAAGCTGGTCAATCACTTGATCAAACAGAATTGATTGAGGGTGTATTGCTAGACAAGGAAGTTGTTCATCCAGGAATGCCAAAGAAAATTGAAAAAGCAAAAATCGCGTTAATTGATGAAAATATTGAGATTCAGAAAACAGAAATTAGCGCAGAAATAAAGATTGAAGAATCAAATCAAATGAAGGCATTCTTAGATCGCGAACAAGAAATGATTGAAGATATGGTCAAGAAAATCATTGATTCAGGTGCAAATGTCCTCTTATGCCAAAAAGGTATAGATGATCTCGCACAGCATTTCCTTGCTAAGGCAGGTATTTTATCTGTCCGTCGTGTTAAAAAGAGTGACATGGAAAAACTCGCACGAGCAACTGGTGGAAAAATTGTCTCATCAATAGATGATCTGTCTAAAGATGACCTCGGTATCGCCGGAAAGGTTGAAGAAATAAAAATCGGCGATGAATCAAATGTTCTGATTTCTGATAGTAAAAAAGCGCAATCAGTAACAGTTCTCATCCGAGGAGGTAGCAAATACATTACTGATGAAGCAGAACGAGCATTACATGATGCTTTATGTGTTGTTCGTGATGTTGTAGAAGATCAAAAAATCGTTGCTGGTGGCGGTGCTTCTGAAGTTGAAATTGCCAAACAATTACGCAGTTTAGCTGAAAGCATCGGTGGTAGAGAACAATTGGCTATTGAGAAATTCGCAATTGCTTTGGAAGTTATTCCTAAAGTACTTACAGAAAACGCCGGTCTCGACGCAATTGATCTTTTAACAAACATACGGGCAAAACACTCTGAAGCAAAGAATATTGTATATGGCCTTGATTTATTCAAAGGAAAAATTGTGAATTTAGAAAGGGCAGGTATTCTTGAGCCTTTACGAGTGAAATCACAAGCAGTTAGGTCCGCAACAGAAGCAGCAGAACTCATCTTACGAATCGATGATGTTATCGCTGCAAAAGAAAAAGAAGGCGGCGAAATGCCTCCTGGTGGCATGCCTGGCGGAATGCCTGGTGGAATGCCCCCCGGTGGAATGCCTCCTGGTATGATGTAGAAAAATCGTACCTTTTTCTCCTTTTTTTCCTATTTTTTTATTTCTTTACACAAAAAGAAATAGTGTTTTTTGATAAGTATCTTTTTCCAAACTTATATTGAGCTAATTGCATTTAATTCTGATCGTAGATCCTCGATATCATTTTCCGTTAGTTCGATGGTTTCTTCGTCATCGTAATCTTTTTGTTTGACTGAGATGGATTTGGTTTTTATTTCAAGTTCACGTTTTTGTAATAATCGTTTTTCTTGTGATTGAAGGTCAGCTTGAACAATCTCAAAAAAGCTCTTAAATTGATCCAAATCCTTAGGTTCAACAACCCAGTAATCCCCAGGTGTAAAACTAAATGACTCCATGCCTAAACCAAAAACATTAGAACGGAGTTTAATGAGGTTTTTAAAAAGACCAATATATGTTACAATACAAATATTGCCATTAGTTGTAACAGGTAACCAATCAATGGAATTTCTCTTACGGACAAGCGAAACAATACGTCGTAATTTTTTTTCCTTATCTCCACCACAATTTTGGAAAACCCATAAGGCACAAATATTATCTTTTTTCTTGGGTGATTTTTTCTTACGACTGGTTGGGATTTTTAGTTTTTCAGAAATTATCGTACCATCATAAGTGCTATTGGAATTAGGAGACATTACTCATCAAATTCCTTTATGATGTTTTACTATTTTATGTTTTCTCAAGCGGAAAAGAGGAGAGAAGATGCAATAAATATATAAAGAAAAAATGGAGCCGTTGGAGGGATTTGAACCCTCGATCCTCTGATTACGAA
>JAYEJY010000296.1:0-7899 GCA_034660795.1 Promethearchaeati archaeon
TACCTTTAATCAAAGTGCTGCAATTATAGGTCCGGTTTTAATGGGTATAATTTTTGATATAGCTGAAGCAAGAATAGGTTTAGGTATGTATAAATTCCTTTATCCTTTTGCTCTGGCATGTGTTGTTGTTGCAGTTATTTTTCTTATATTTGTAAAAGGTGGAGAAGCATCTGACGAAAAAGAAGAGAAAGAAGAAGCCACTTAATTGTTCTTCTTGTTTCCTTTTTTAATAGGCTTTTTACCAACTGGTAATGTCTACTCGCCATTCATTGTTCTCGTCTTCATCTTTAACAACATGGATGGGAACTTGCCCTGTCCCTTGGGCTTTCCCTTCCTTACTTAATCGATGGAAAAAGAATTTTATGTGATCATCATCACTTTGGCGGTCTACTTTTTCTTTAAATTTATACGAATATCCCAATTCATCCACATATCGCCTGGCCGTTTTCCAATAAAGTTGGGGTTTAGACCCACGACTTTCTGCTCTGTCTCTGTGAAATTTCTCGAGAGTTTTTAACCATTCGTCATATTCATTATTCATAGCAAGTTGGTAATGAAGAGTAGCAATTTCTTTTGCACTCATACCTTTTTTTACTTTCTTTCCCATAAATATCAGCCTATTTAATTATATAATTTTGAAAAGAAAAGTTTTTCTCTAGAAAAGTATATAAAAATGAAAATAAACTATTATTTTTTTTAAAAAATAAAAAAAGAGGAATCCCTTGTTTATCGGGGATTCTTACCAGTTACTGTTGGATTGTCTGGATAAGCGGTCCATTCAGTGAAAGAACCATCAAAAAGCTTAACTTTGGGGAATTGGAGATAGAATTTGAACAAAATGAATTCGTTTGTTGCTTCACGTCCAGTACCACAGCTGCAAATGATCATCTTATCTTTCGTAATGCCATGTTCTTTGAGGATTTTATGGATTTCCTCTTTTGGTTTCAACAGACGTGGGTTATCATCGTCCATAAATGTCTTCCACGGAAGGTTAATGGCACCTGGTATATGTCCTGGTTTTCGCCATGGTCCTTGCCCTTCGTAAACACCAGCTGGACGAGCATCAAAGATCATTACATCATCATTATCTTTGACTTTCTTAAATTCATCATATTCAATAATGTATTCTGAGCGATAGGTTGCTTTGAATGTGGATTCTTTGTGTTTTTTGATGGGGAATTCTTGTACAACTCTTTTATCTTCATCTCGCCACTTAGTCATTCCACCATCTAGAACATGTACTTTGTTATGCCCATAAAGTGATAAGCAGAATGCTGCCATGGTTTGCTCAAGGCCATCTCCCCAACCTTTGAAGGCACCGACATCAGTGTAAATAACAACTGGCATGTCTGGTTTTAAGCCAATTCTTTGAAATAACATTTTCGCTACTTCTTTTGGAACAAATTTTCCAGGAATTCCGTTTTTAGGAACTCTGAAAAGAGCTGGGTTCATATATATTGCTCCGGGAATGTGCATCTTAATGTAATCATGGATATTGGGTTGAAAATCAATGATCATCATATCAGTATCATCAAGATGGTCTTCTAACCAATCTGTTGATACCCATTTAATCTTACTTTTTTCTGGATAGGGTTTATCTTTAGTCAAAATAATCCTCCATTTAACAATTTTCAAATGTTTTCTTGAAGAAAACACTTACAATAATACATTGCTTCATAAAATGCTTTAAAATAACCCCCTTAGAATATAAGTTTTTGAGAGGATTTTAGCTTAAATTCCTATTTTTTATCAAAAAATTTATGAGTTTTTTTTCTTACTGAATTGCTATGAATATTTATCTAATTATTACAGCAGTTTTGATAGGTTTAGAATTTCTCATCGAAATTTTTGTCGATATATTAAATATGCGTCATATTGATCCAGAACTTCCTGAGGAATTTGAAGGGTTTCTAGATAGAGAAGAATATGAACGTTCACAACTTTATTTACAAGCCCGGACAAAATTTTCTTTGGTTCTTAATAGCTTTTTAACAGCTGCGTGGATAAGTTTCCTCTTAAGTGGTGGGTTGAGAGCAGTAAATAGCATTTTTTCCTCCCTTGATTGGTTTCCTTCATTAATAGGCCTACTCTATCTTGGTATAATTGCAGCCACATTAGAAATAATTCGGATTCCCTTTTCTATCTATATGCATTTTGGCTTAGAGGAAAAATTTGGCTTCAATCGTATGACAGCGAAAACATTCATATTTGATCTATTAAAACGCTGGATGTTGGGAATTCTCTTAGGCGGTGGTGCCCTATATGGTATCTTTTCGATGTTTTACCAAGGTTGGACATTTGCATGGTTATACAATTGGTTAATAGCAATTGCTTTCATAATTCTATTTATGTATTTAGCACCCGTAATCTTTTTACCATTAACATTTAAGTTCACGCCGTTAGAAGAAGGGGAATTGCGAAATAAAATTGAACACTATGCAGAAGAACAAGATTATCCTCTGGAAGGAATTTATACAGTGGATGCTTCTCGGAGAACAACAAAATCCAATGCATTATTCGTAGGATTTGGCAAACTCAAAAGAATCGCCCTTTTTGATAATCTTGTAGAAAAACAAGAACCGGATGAGATAGTCTCTGTGGTAGCACATGAACTTGGACATAACCGAAAGCACCACATACTGTACATGTTATTACAAACCATTTTTTCCTTCGGGATTTTCTTTTATCTTTATCAGTTACTTGTCCTTGATCATACATGGCTCTTAGATGCATTTAATCTTCCAGCAAATGCTTTTTACATTGGATTTCTAATAATGTTTCTTTTAATTGCTAAAACACCACTCACTACACTTATTTCTTGGTTCCAAAACAGTTTACAGCGAAGATTCGAATATCAATCTGATGCTTATTCCATTGAAACTTATGATGAGCCTGAAGCCTTGATTAATGCCTTAAAAAAATTAAGTGTAAATAACCTGTCAAATTTAACACCCCATCCTCTAAAGATAACTCTAGAGTATGATCATCCACCTGTTCTCAAACGGATTGAACACGTTAGAAAAATTAGTGAAGAATAATCAGGAGAAAAAACGGTTTCCAATAAGACCTGAAAAATATAGAAAATAAAAAGGAAAACTAAATCATGAATATTTCATGATTGTAGGATGATTGATTGTGACGTTATTATGTGATAATAACGTTGTCATCGATGTCAACAACACCAGCGGTGCGTTCAGCAGTATTGAGAACAGCACGATACTGTGACCAATTATTAACTGAACATGTTAATGTTGCTTTGCCATCTTTGACTTTTACATCGATATCTTCAGCATTAATTAATAAATTCCGATCTAATGCTTCAACGATATCTTCGGCAATGACCTTATCCAAGATTGAGTCAGTAGGTACAACGGATAATTTATTCTCGATGTCTGAAATTCCGTATGTTTCTGAAGCAATTTCTTTGGTACGTATTTTTTTCCAATAAGAATCAACGGTACCCGTTAATTCAACTATGCCATTTTCTACTGCAATGTCAATTTTTTCTTCATCAATCGTTGGGTTCCAATCAAATTGATTTTTGATCTTTGTCTTAATATCATCATCAGAAGGCACTGTATAAGTGGTAGGATATTCAATTTCTATTTCATTGTGTACTGCTGAGACACCAGGTGTTTCCCAGGCATCAAGAACAGCGGCTTCACGTGCATTATAGCTAGGCACTGAACCTTTTAAAGTAACTTCTTTACCTGTAACATCAATATCGATTTTAGAGGCGTCTACTCGATCATCCCAATAGAGTTGATCGACTACATTTTTCTTAATATTTTCTTCGGTTAAAGTCATGTTATTTTTCCCTCCTTATTTGTTTTCTAATTAAGCTTAGCTTTAGATGTAACTAATAAAACTTTGGATAATTTGTATTAATTAATAATAATTATTAATTAATTCTCATTTAAAAAAAATATTTTATATTGTTTAATAATTATACTCAGAAAAGTACTGCCTTTTTCCTATAAAAAAAACGATAATTTACTAATCAAAAGGCAATTGATACATAGCAACCTCTTATAATAAATTAGAAAAAACATAAAAACAACAATGTACCAACAACCATTAGTGAGAATAAATGATCTATGAAGTAGGTACATGGGAAGTTCCAATTGCTAAAAGTAAAGAACATGAAGAAATCATTCAATCGTCTATTGAATTTCAAAGAAATAATAAGGAAGAATTCTCTTATCAACGTTCACAATTTTTCAAGAGCTTTTCAGAGGATTCACAAACAGAAAAATGGATGTTTATTGATGAATACCAAGATAAAAAAACATATGATCAATGGACGAAAGAAAGCCAATTGGTAGAAATTCAGATGGCTAAAATTTTGAAAGAATGGGAAAAATTCATTATTAAAGAATCATTGCAAATCAAGGTGTTTGAAAGCCCGAAAAAATATATTATCTGAATTAGGACTTAATTTTTCTTATATTACTATTTTTTAGCAAAAAGTTTATAAGCTAATCACTTGTATATAATGAGATTTGATTAGAAATGATTTCTAATCAAAAAAATCCCTAACCGGGATTCCTCCCATTGGCTGGAGGTGAAACAGGTGACAGAAAAACAAACAAAAGATAAAAGCAAAAAGCCAAAAGTCTTTAAGAAAAGAGAAGGCAAGAAAAAGAAAAAATAGCATTTTTCCTTGTAAATTTTGGCTTTATTAATTTATATTTGAAGGTTATTCGATCATTCCTTCTTTTTTGAAGGTTTGAGAAAGTGATTGAGTGTGTTGTTTATCACCGCTCAATCACTTAATAAAATTCCATTTGTTTTCTGTTATTTATTTGATTGTTAGTTTTTTTGATCTTTGCTGTTTTTTATGAGTTAACTTGTTATTCTTACTTTAACTTTTCAAGCATTAGATATATGTACCAGAGTTATTTTTTCCATCAAGGATGATTATTATGTCAGATTATTTGATTGTTCTCAATAAAGATGAAGATACGGTTTCTTTTGTAGATGAACCTACACGAAAGGTTGTGAAAACGATATCTGTTGGTAGAAGTCCACATGAAGTTTCAGTGACCCCTGATGGAAAGAAGGCGTATGTTTCTTGTGCTGGGACAAACACCGTTGAAGTTTTTGATATGTCTAACCTCGAGAAAAAAACCATTATTGACCATGCTGAATTTCAATTTCCTCACGAAAGTCGTGTTCTTCCAGATGGTTCAAAAGTTGTATTAGCAAGTACCTATGCCAATAAGGTCTTTATTATTGATACCTCGAGCGATACTGTGGAAAAGATTATCTCTGGAAGAAGAATGACTCATATGGTTTCTTTATTACCAGATGGCTCTAAAGCCTATATTAGTAATATTGGGGACAATTCCGTTTCTGTATTAGATTTACAAACATATAAGTGGATAACTCATATACCTGTGGGACGAAAACCGGAGGGGATAGGAGTGAGTCCAGATGGTAAATGGCTTTTATGTGCTAACCAAGACGATGATCAAGTTTATGTTATTAGTACTAAGAATCATGCCCTAAAAGCACGAATTATTACTTCAAAAGTTCCCATTCGAATTGCATTTACTAAAGATGGAAAACAAGCTTTTGTCCCAAATCGTGAAGGTAATTGTGTTAGTGTCATTGATATGGAAAGATTTAGAGAAATAAAACGTATACCTGTTGGTCTCTGGGCTGGTGGAACGGTTTTTAATGCTAAAGGCGATACAGCTTATGTCGCTAATAATAAGACAAATGACATTTCAGTAATTGATGTTGCTACACTCAAAGTTATTGATACCATTGATGTTGGTATACATCCTGATGGAATGGCTTTTTGTCGTGTTAAGGAGTAAAGGATTATTCTTTGGCTATATTTTGTCGTTTTTTCCTTATTTTTCTCCCCAACAGAATACCTGGGATAACCATAAATCCAAACATGATCAATCCACCAATCAGAAAAGCAAAGGAGAAATTTGTTGCTCGAATAATGGGTTCAAATATTAAGGGTGATAAGAATTGCCCAAGAAGCATCATCGCGTTATAGCCACTGAAAATTCTTCCTCGAGTTTCTGGTGCGGTATTATTGAATACATACAGACTTAAATTAGGCATATTTAATCCAAAGCCTATTCCAATTACGAAAGTTGAAAGAAGGAGCATCCAATAAGAATTTGCATAAGAAAGAAGGAGAAAACCTCCCCCCATAAAAAAGAAGCCCAGCAGAAAAATTACATGAATTGATAATCTTTTTTTGATGATTTTATAAAGGGAACTTAATATACCGGTAACTAAATTCACTATTGCCATTACTAAACCAATCATGAAATTTGTTACTTCGGGATCAATAATGACAATATAAAATGATAATTGAGTAGGCTCAGAATAGAAAACAAACATGACAATGAATATCAATACATAACTGGTGATTATTTCTAATGGATTATTTTTCATTAATTCGTCTGTTACATGATTTCTTTCTTCCTTTTCCTCTTGCAAATCGGGAATTATATTATTGTTCTCTTTTTGGGGTTCATGAAGAATAAAAATGCTTGCCGGAACTAAAAGTACGGGAAAGAAATAAACTAAGAACGGAAAATTCCAGGCAATATCTGCTAAAGCACCACCAATTAAAATAAAGATGACACCCCCAAAAGCGCCAATAGCAATCTGGAGGCCAATCATATGATTTCGTTTTTCTCCTCGATAATAATCAGCAATAAGCGTTGACGTTGAATTAATGACCCCAGCTAAAGCAATCCCTAATACAACTCTACTCCCTAAAATAATATAGATAGAATCAACGTAAAAACCAGCTGTACCCGCAAGAATATAGAGAAAAAGACAACTAATAAGAACAGGTTTCCGTCCCAATCTATCAATTATCAAACCAGCTAAAAAAGCCACAATAGCAAAGGATAATGCTGGTATTGTCAGACTTAATTTTGTCAAAAATTCAATATTTGGGATACTGTTAAAATGTTGAGCCATGGTATTAATTGTTGGAGAGATAGGTGTACCAACCATAACAGTCAAGGTGCTCAAAAGGAGAAGAGTTCCCTGTTGTAATATTTGCTGAAAAAGCGTTTGCTTGTCCTGTTTCATGCCATTTGCCAACTGATGAGATAATTGAAAATATTCTCCTTTTCCTTCTTAATTAGTCTACTGTTTTTGTGAAGTATCTATGGAATTTTATGAAAATGGTTCTTCCTTAATAAAGATAACATTTTTTATAGGAAACACTGGTGTAAGCAGGATTTAACATGACCGCTGAAGCCTCCTCGTCAGAAACCACATTTGAACGCTTACTATCTATGGATATTATCCGAGGGATTGCAATCATTGGTGTATTATTTGTTCACCCCTTACTTTTTGGCGTTTGGAGAAGTGCCGCAAATGCTATTGCTGTAGTCCCAAATTATGTTGTTTTTATCTTTCTCCCATTGATTTTTCTTATGTCTTGGGGAGGAGGTTTCACTTTTATTTCCGGTATAGTAAATACGTATGTTTTCTATAAACGATTGAAACAAGGCGTTTCATTTAAGAAGGCAGCGATACCTATCTTTTTGAACAATACGTTTTTGTTACTTGTGACACCTTTAAAACTCTATTTTTTTGAAAGACTTATTTACAGTTATTATGAACCTGATAAATTAATCACTTCAGTTTTTGTGTATTTATTCCGTGAAGGGCAACTCCACTGGCCTCATCATGAAAGAATGTTTCGTCCTCTTATTCTCCCCTCCATTGCTTTAGCGGGGTATTTTTCTATCTTCTTATTTTGGGTATTGTTTCGGAATAACGGATTCTTAAAGATTAAACGAAATATTATCATATTATGCGTTTTAGCAGTTATCCTTTTTGCTACATCCAATGTTATTGTTGATGCATTATCTCCTTATGTTGAACTTTGGTATTTTAAAGAGGGCA
>JAYEJY010000297.1:0-7756 GCA_034660795.1 Promethearchaeati archaeon
TTTTCACTTGAAAAAATTCTAAAAAATCCTAAGGTGAAATTTCAACTAAGCCAACAAGTTTTAGCATTAGATGAAGAAACAATGAGGGAAATAACACAAGAAGTTGATAATGCATTAAAGAGTGTCTTAATTCTCTAAAAAGAATCGATAACCCTTGAATCTATTTTTTCAAGGGCTTTTCCATTTATTTCTTTCCCAAGAATTTTTCACAACTTATTATGGGGTAAATGAATAACTAATCCAATCATCATCAAGAATACTATCAAGTCTCTCTGGAGGAATAATGTGAAGGATTTTTAGATGTTCTAATTGATTATTTTCTTCAGCTTTTCTCTCAGATATTTTCCTAAAAGCACCTTTTTTTAATATATGAATTTCTGGGATAGTAAGAGCTTGTTGTTCTCGAGAGATATGATAGGAGGTGTTCATTTTTTTCATCAAATCATCATAAATTTTTGAAAGAAGTTTAGCTTTCTTTTCATCCTTCTTAGAGAAATTAGACAATTCAATGAATACTTTATGTCTTAGAGGAAAAGCATGTGTTCCTGAAACTACATAATCGACTGGATGCTTTTGTAATTGTTTCATTGCTTCACTAAGAACTATTATCAATTGATCCTCTGAGACCTTTTCACTTCCAATATTTAAGACATTCCCTACTCTTCCTTTTATCACGATCTTTGGTGGATCTGTGGAAACAAACTCGATAATATCATGCATATTGTATCGATAAAGACCAGCAATGCTACTGATAAGTAATTCATAAGGAACATTTTTCTTAACATCCGATAATAATTTAATCTCATTAGGTTTTCCAACTTTCTTGAATTCAAAGAAATAATTATCGATATTAAGATACATTCCCTCTTCATCTTCATGCATTTGAAAAGCGAATTGTCCTTCGGAACAACTATACATTTCAGGCATTGTTATAGAATCGCTTAATAATTCTCTTAACATTGGTTTATAGGGTTCTGCAACAACTCCAGAACTTCCAAAAAATTGTAAGTTAGGCCATAACATTTCGAAATCTATTGTATCTTCAAAAATCGCGTTCTGCACTTTCCGCTGAACTTTTGAATCTTTTATACCAGCAACCTGAAAGGGTAAGTTTGTTTGAATAGCTTGTAAGAAACCGATTATTACAGGTGGAATACCTGTCATCGCTCGAATATCCTCACCAACTGTATCCATCATAAACTGCCAGAGACGTTCTCTCCAATCCTCAATATTCAAAGTGTTTGCTTTTGGTATAAGTCGTTTTAATAAGAGAGGATTAGAAACACGTGTGCAAACAGCCCCACTTATATAACCAACCGGTATTCCTCGTATTCTTCGTAATTCTGATTGACCAGCATACCCAAGAATTTTTCCATTTAGAAATTTCTCATTTCCTGGTTTATCGAGGATATACGCAAAAGTTAATCGTGTTCCTCCTTTACTCCATTTTTTAAGGGAACTTTCAGTCATTGGAATAATCTTCGGTTTTCCTAGCGTACCTGTTGATTGTATCCAGTGGATTACTGGGTCTTTTGAAAGAACACCATCATATTTAAATGAAAACTCAATATATTGATGCAAATCATCATAATTATGCAATGGTACATTTCGTTGATAGGAACGAATATTTGTAATGGATGAAAAATTATGAGCCATTCCAAAAATGGTTTCTTTATTCGCGTTTATTATCTCCATAAGTGCTTCTCTTTGAGAAGCCATAGGATCCTCTAATTTTTTCCGATATTTATGCATAGTCACTTGTGCTACTTTTTTAACTATTTTAGAAAGCAAATATCCCGTATCTCCATATGAATTTAAAACTTTTTTAACTATTCACAATTTATGAGGATTCTTAGTTTAAAAATATTTTTAATATAAAATTATAAAACAAAAAAAAAGCAGTTTAGTGCTATAATTTTAGATACATACTGGTTTAAAAATTACCATAATTAATTATCTGCGGTCAATATTATTTGTTTACAGCGTTTTGCATACATATAAACATTTTTAATTTATAGGAAAAAAAGTTTTTCATAGTGATTATTTTGGAATATACTTCTAATCAGCAGAAAGCAATTAATCATTGGGAAGGAAATTTGCAAATTATTGCTTGTGCTGGTTCTGGTAAAACTGATGTAATTACCAGAAGAATAGCTAAATTAGTATCTATGGGGGTTAAGACAAGTAGTATTGTCGCTTTTACCTTTACTGAAAATGCTGCTGAAGAAATGAAATTCCGTGTCCGGAAACATCTCCAAGAATTACGACCTGAGGATCCGGAAATAGGGGATATGTATATTGGCACTATCCACTCATTTTGTTTTGAATTATTAAAAGAATTTCAACCACAATATCGTACTTTTGATGTACTTGAGGAGCATCAGAGAGTACTTTTCCTTTCAAATTATACTAATTATAATCTCATTGGAATAGGTACTATCTGTAATGATAAAAGTAGATATCAAAAAATAACAAGATTTTGCCAGAATATTGATATTATCAGAGAAGAAATGATAGATCCTTTAGATTTACCTAAAGACCTATGGAAATGCTATCAGAAATATATCGAATTAATTCATGAGGAGAAATTCCTTGATTTCTCAGGTATGATGGCGGAATTTTTGCGTTTTTTAGAAAATGATGAGGAATTTGCTTCAAAAATTAGAGCAAGATTCAAACATATCATAGTGGATGAATATCAAGATATTAATCCTATACAAGAAAAAATAATCCAATTAATTGCTGGTGAACAAGGCAATGTTTGTGTAGTAGGAGATGATGATCAATGTATATATCAATGGCGAGGGACAAATGTTAATAATCTATTAACTTTTGAAAAAAGATATGATGATGTAAAATCAATAGAGATAACAAAAAATTTTCGAAGTAGTAAAATCATCATTGACGGCGCACGTAAACTTATTGAACAAAACGAAAATCGATTGCCTAAAAAAATAAGAGCTTGGGAAAAGGCAAAAACACAATATGAACCAGGAGATATATACACCGTTTACTTTTCCAAGCCACAAGAAGAAATCGATTTTATCTTAGATAAGATTGAGCATTTACGTGGGACGCAATTCATTAATAATAAAGGGGAAACATTCGCCTTAGATTATCGAGATATGGCAATCTTTTTCCGATCTGTAAAAATTTCCGCTGATAAATACATTAAAGCTTTTAAAAAAAGGGGTATTCCTTTCATAGTTAAAGGTGGAGGAAAATTATTCGAACAAGATGAGGTACTGCTCGCAGTAAAATCGCTTGCATATTTAGCTGAGTATAAGTACAACCGGAAAAAAGTCACCCCTCAAATGTTAAAAAAACATTACAATGAATGTTTTGGAAACAATGGAAATGTTGAATTATTTTTAGCAAATATTGAGCAGCTAAAACATTCAGAAGACCTAGAAGGATACATTAGTCTCCAAGGCGTCTATCATAAAATCCTCGGTTATATGAGTTCTCCAGAATTTGTTTTTACAGAAACTCAATTATACAATCTCGGGATGTTAAGCCAAGCCATTACTGATTTTGAAGCAATATATAAAACTATTAAATTATCAAAAATCAAATATTTCCTCGGCTTTATTCATGGCTATGCGAAATGGAATTATGAAGAAGGGGGGGCAGAGGATCCTACTAAAGTTAATGCTATTAAAATTATGACGGTTCATCGTGCAAAAGGGTTAGAATTTCCAATTGTTTTTGTGCCTGAATTACATGATGGCTTGTTTCCAATGCAACCCAAAAAATCAAAATGGCTTGTCCCTGAAGAATTATTTGATAAAAACCGATATGAGGGATCTATAGAAGATGAACGAAGGCTATTTTATGTAGCTATTACTCGAAGTCAAAAATATCTCTTCCTCAGCGCTAATGGTGGGAACAGTACGAGGAAAAATAGGCCTTCTCGTTTCTTTAATGAATTCCCAAAAAATTACGTCTTAAGTACACCTTTACCTGACCCCACAAAGCGTGAGCAGTTAGACTTATCACAAGCATCACCTCTGAAACGATTTGCCACGTCTTATAGTGACTTACGCTATTTTGATCGTTGTCCTTACGATTATAAATTACGATTTATTTTTGGATTCAATCCGGAAATTGCTATTGCTTTAGGCTACGGAAAATCAGTACATAATATTCTCAATATTATCCATAGTAAATATCGTACTGATCCTCCTTCACCAGAAAAATTACGAGAAATAGTTGACGAAAACTTCTTCCTGAGATATTGCACAAAAGAGTCTATTGAGCGATTTAAATTGAGTGCATATAAAATCGTAGAAAATTATCTTGCGAAATTTTCAGATGAATTTAATTTAATACTTGAAACTGAAAAATCTTTTGAGTTTGCATTAAAAAATTCCTTAATCTCAGGACAAATTGATCTAATTAAAAAATATGATGAAGAAGGTGGGCTAGAAGCAATTGAAATCGTTGATTTTAAAGAACATAATAATGCGGAAATAGCTACTGATTACAAAAAACAATTACGTCTATATGCTATAGCTTCGAAAAGAGCTCTGGGAATTGATACTAAGAAAGCAACAGTACATCATTTGGATGAAGGAACTCGAGAGGAAGTAGATATAGGTGAAAAAGTATTATGGGAAGTAAAAGAAAATACCAAAGATACCATAACAAAAATTGTAAATCGCAAATTCCCAAAACATCCCTCTGATAAACGATGTGAATTTTGTGATTGGAAACATTTCTGTTCAAAGAAAGGTTAAAAAATCTAAAATTTATTTTTTAAACAGGTTTCTTCCGCTATCGTAATAATAAAAAAGATAAGAACACTATTTCTGATGAAATAATTTAATTTGCCTTTCAAAAAGCTAGAAAAAAATAACTGAGGTTTTCCTATGGTAAAAAATATCGGGTCTGTTTTAGCTAGAACCTTCCGAGAAGTATGTGCTGAAAAAAATAAGTATGCGAGAAGAGAATATACGAAAGTTTCACAAGAGGAAATTGAGCGATTAGAAAAAATGCTCAGAAAAATTGATGACGAAAACTATGATTTTATTAAGGAATTAAATAAATTCTTCCGAAAAAATAAGCCAGAAGAAATAGAAGGAGAGAGATAAATTGATTATTAAACAATTAGAGGTAAATAATTGGATGACTCATCCACAAAAAACAATTAATTTTAAAGAAGGAAAGAATTTAATTTATGGTCGAAACGCTGCTGGAAAAAGTAGTGTTGCGAAAGCCATAGCATACAATTTAACAGGTATTATCCCTAAAAACAGTGATCCGAGAGGAGACATTAACGAAAAAACAGTGGTTGATCTGACGCTAACCACCACAGAAGGTAAGGATTTTCTCATACGTCGGATAATAGATTCAGGTAAAAGAATAAATCAATCGTTGTTTATTTATGATGCAGAGGATCTTGCACAAGCACTTTATACTTCCCGAGAAGCTGAAGCTTTTCTTGAAAATCTTATTGGTCTTTCAAAAGAGATTTTCGAACGAGTTATTTATATGAAGGAAGAAGATGTTCATGAATTCCTTGCAAATCCAAGTGATGCAGTTATCACAGAAATAGACCGCTTAATAGGGTTAAAAAAAGCAACAACAATACGTGAGAAACTAGAAAATTTGCAATCAGATATAAAATCTGAAGCATATAATTGGAGTAGAGAACGAAAGAGAATCGAAAAGGGTCTAGAAGTGAAGATGGGAGTAGACAAAGATTTCAATAAAAAGAAAGCTGAAAAAGAATTGGAAAACATAAAAATCAGGACTGGAAAGGCAGTAAAGTTAATTCAACTTAGAGAAGAAGAAAACACATTAGAAGAAAAATTAGATAAGCTAAGAAAATTAGCAAAAACAACAGAAACAGAAAAAATTGAAGTTGAATTAATAAATCAACTAGTAACTTTAGATGAAAAAGAAAAGAGTATTAAAGAAAAAGTAAATGAGATAAAAGAAAAGCTGACAACAAAAAAAGAGAAATTATCAATCAATAAAGCACGAAAAAAACTCAAGATAGACATTCTAGATATAATGATAACAATTACAGAAGAAGGAACCCCATCGGAATGTCCAACATGCGGGAGAGAAATGGACGAAAAATTAGCGGAAAATATTAAAAAGAAACTTGAAAATGAAATAAAGAACATAGAAAAAAATCTAATAAACATAAATGAAGCAATTGATGTTTTACAAAATAAAATTGAGAAAAAAGATTCCGAAATTTCTGAAATAAAAGAAAAGCGCAAAAAATTAGAAGACGCAAAAAAATTGGCAAGTACAATCCTACAAAAATATCAAAAAATAAAAGCTGAAATAGCGGAATACAAAAAAGAGGGGTTCCCTGTTAAAAGTAAAGAACTTGAAAAAATGTTAGATGAATTAGATAAACAAGAATCTGAAATCAACCAAAACATAGGAAAAGCAGAAGGCGCAGAAAAAACATCAAAAGAACATGTTAAACACATAAAAAAATTAGAAAACTATGCGAAACATAAGAAAAAGATATGTAGTATTTTAGAAGAAGCTATTGATCGAACAACAGAAACCCTTAGACAAGATTTTACTGATAAAGTAAAAAATACCGCAGAAGACATCTGGAGTAATTATAAAGAACAGAAATGGGAGATAAGTTGGAATGAGGATTTTGTACCACTAGCTAAACCACAGACAAAAGATCGTGATTTACAAGCATATGAATTAAGTGGATCTGAACGGTTCCTAATTTTATTGGCAATACGTTTAGCAATTCAAAAAACTCTGGAAAGTTTCAAATTATTGATAATTGATGAACCTTGTCAACATCTTGATACGGAAAATGGCCGGATATTCAGGGATATTTTAACAAGTATTCAAAAAGATGAAATCCAGCAAAGCATAATCCTAACATATAATAGTGATTTCCTTGATAGCGATTGGTCACAAGTGATAAAAATTTCATAAAAAAAAATGGTTTGAAATATTATGTCTAAAAATGTGTTCATTTTTGATAGTTCCCCTTTAGTTTACATATATTTGAATAAACCACGAGGATATGAACCACATCCTCTGTTACTTAAATATAAACGAGAATTAGGAATGGAATTTCTTTTAGCAAAAAATGATCTGGATAAAGATTTAGTGAATCCTCTCCAAACGAAATACGGAAATCAGATAGGTATTTTATTTTCACTTAAAATGAGTCCTCGAGATGAATTATTTGAAGATTTAAAAGAAAACGCCTTAAAAAATCATTATATCACCAAAGAGGACGTCTATAATCATAAGCTAACGGATATCGATATTGTCCGATTAGCAATTAAATATCAACAAGAAGACAAAGAAGTTACTATTATTAGTGATGATGAAGGAGTCCATAATCTAGTTAGCGACATCGAAGTTGAATATGAATTAAAAATTATCTATACGCATCTCTTCTTTTTAGAACTACTCCCATTACTAACTGACAAAAACGATAAGGAGATAATTAAAGAAAATATCCAAGAAAGTTATTATTATCTCAAAAATTATTTGAAAAAAGATGAACGATATCTGCCCTATGAAAAAGTTATGTCAGAGTCTATTTTTTTGCTTTCACAAGTAACTTTAGCAAGTGAAAGTGATGAAGAAACACAATTACAAAAAGACATTGAGCAATATATCAAACAAGGAACTACATCAAAGAAAATAACTAAATTTATTCCATTATTGAAAGTAATGAGAAATAAACGTATTGATTCAAATTATCCAACTGAAGAAGCTTGTCTGGATTTATTATCAGAACTCAGGACCT
>JAYEJY010000298.1:0-7754 GCA_034660795.1 Promethearchaeati archaeon
AGATTGGTCTGTTCGGTACGCAATTGCTAATAGTTGTGGGCACATTCTTCGAAAACAGGCATTAAAACAATTAGATGAACTCTTGACTAAAAATCTCCAAGGAACACAAAATAGAAACAAACAATATGAATTTAAAAAGAAATATGTTGAAGCTTTAGGAACAATTGCTATACCAGAATCATTAGATATCTTGGTTAAGATGCTTGGAAAAGAATATCAAAAATATGGCAATGATGCCAAAGACTTAATTGTCCAAATTATTTATAGTATGGGTGAATTAGGTACTATTAAAGCAATTGCCCCTCTTCAACAGATCACTCTAGAGCATTCCCCTTATTCCCAAAGCATGAAAAACAGTGCCCATCATGCTCTGGAGAAAATTGCGAAGAACAATGGATATAGCTCTAAACGACAGATGTTGGAAAAAATTTCACAAGAATAATTTCATGTCAGTAAACAAACTTATTAAGAAAATAAAAGGCACATCAGCTAGTTCCAAATGTGGAATTTTATCTATTATTAATTGCTAACTATTATTATAAGGTTGTATTATCTTCCTTGACAATTCCTAAAGAATTATTCCTCACTCGCGCGAAATTGCATACATCAGGTATTTTCTATTATTTACTTAATATATTTCATATTGTTTTAGTATCAACATCCAAAATTGAGCCTAAATCCACTGGTCTCTTACGGTATCAATTTAATTTTTTCTCACAATTTAATCTTACAACTTTTTTAATTGCTTTTAGTATTCTTTTTCTCCAATTTCTCATTTCTTATATTATGATTTTTATTAAATTCCGGAGCTCCAATTTCGTTCAATTAACTGAAAAAGGCATAACCGGTAGAAAAAATAATCATTCATTGTCTAATTTGCGGATAAAACCCAAGAAACTCTATCGATGGATAGAGGAATTAGCAGAAGAACAAAACATTAAGTCCATTAAAAGGATTTATCTGACTAATACCCGCATACCCAATGCCCTTACCTTAGATATTCTTCCCTTACCCTTTATTCGTCGTACCTGGGTTGTATTAGATGCTAATATTTTAGAAATTTTAGAAGAACGTGAAATAAAAGCAGTAATTTCTCATGAATTGGGGCATGTAAAACGTCTCGATGGGTTAATCAATTTAAGTCGTATAAGTTTGAATTATTTTGTATTCTTAACTTATTCATTATTCATTGTGGAAATGGTCTATTACCTTATTGTTGCTAGTGATTTTTCTTTTCTGACAATTTTTCTCCGCATTGCTTTTCTATTAATTATCCTATTTATTTTGTATATACTTACTCTATTAAACCGGATTTTGTTACGTTTCTTTAAACGTAATTCTGAGCTCTTAGCGGATTATTATGCCGCTAAAAAAATTGGCCGGAATCATGTTATCAATGCCTTAATTATTATGGGACAAAGACGTGATGTTCTCTCAGCTTTTGCAAAAGAATTTCAATGGTTAGGCAAGCGTGAAGGTAAAAATGAAGTTACCAAAGAATTTCGACGAGGTCTCCATTCTCTTTCCCCCAATGAAATGTCGAAACAGATAACTCGTGAAAACGCCCTTTCCATTTATGTTTCTAATAAATTGAAGCATCTTCGAGAAACCTTGGAAGTACCGTTAACAAATAAACAAATTACTGAGCTCACTGAAGAGGCTAGTCAAAAATTATATCAAATCCGTAAGAACGATTTGAATTTGAATAATGGAGAAAATAATCATTTTATAGAGGGGGAATTATTGGAGTTAACACTGGACTGGATTAATCTTGATGAAAATCGAGATTATTACTTAACAGAAAAGGAAATTACTGAGCTCGTTAGTAAACTTCGTGAAAATCCTGAAAAAGAACTTTTTGATGAAGATGTGCATCGACAGACGGTTCTTTTTTTCTCGGAACATCCAACAATGAAAGATCGTATTTTATTCTTATATGAAACCTTACCCTCTACTTCCTAATGATTCTTGTTTTATAAAAAAGATACTTTCAGTCATCTCTTGTCTAATCCTTATTAAATATTAATTGCCTTCTAATCTATCGTAAAAGTCCGTGAAACGATATGGCTCTCTCAACTCAAACAAAACAAACCCAAGAGATTACTCCTAACCCAGAAACTGTTAGAACATCTTATTGTAAGGATTGTCTCTATAATTGGTGCAAATTACGAGATAAAGTAACTCATTGCACTATGAAAACTAAAGGTTTTTTTGAATGTAAAAATTGTATGAAAAAACTCTCATAATAACAATATGTGATAATTTATTTTTGTCAAGTATTTTTTTTAACTGCCTCAACAAAAATACATAAATTTAGTTTATGAGAGTGTACTTTATCTAGTATTCATGGAGCTATTTACTTGGATTTATCAGTTCATTTCTATTATTGGCATGAAAAATTAGGTCCACTCCTAATCTATTCGAAAGGAGATTACACTATTAACGAAGAACAGAAATACATGTTGTTAAGTTCTGTTGAACCATATGCTGCTTCTCAAGAATCCTCTCTCTCAGGACCGCATTATGTCAGCAATCGAGTAATGATGGTTTATAATCGAACTGTAAATAATCCGGAAGCTAAAGATGAACGTGTTCGTTTAATGGGTTCTGATTGTTGGGTTGTAATATCGACAGAAAAAAATCACGAAATCATCTTAAAAAGTAAAATCAATATTGTGAAAATGATACTTGATATCGAATTTGAGAATTGTGCAGAAATTACCCAATTAAATGCTTCAATGGCTGATCGTGCAGCTAAAGCTATCACTGATGTTTTTCTTGATAAGAAATAACGTCTTTTTTTCTCTCTTCAAGTCATTTCGAAATATTAAAGTAAATCAAAATTAAATTACTTTTGAGTTATTATGACTGAACGAAAGATAGTTGTAGATATTTGGGCTACGGATTTACATGCAGCTGAGATTGGCATTCGAAAACATGCATTATATCAATCTAAAGATAGACAATTTTCTAAGGATTTGGAATTATTTGGAGTAATAAGAGAGGATAAAGAAAAAAAGGGTTATTTGGGTTTCAGAGAACAAGCATTAAATGACTCATTAGAAAATCGCCGCTTAGTAGTCAAAACATTCGATACCAATATTGATTGGACAGGGTCACTTGAAGAAATGGTCGCTCGAGAATTTACTCAAACTTTTACTACTAAACGTAGTGTTCCTGAATTTCAGATTAATATTGCTGATTATGAACCCCTTATTGCTTTAGAAGCTGTAAAACCTCGTGCTATTTGGCCTCCACAAACCTATGGTTTTTTCATTTATCATCCTGAACAGAAATATCTGAGTATATTTCGTCTTCGAAAACTTCGTTTCAGAATTGGTGATGATTGGAAAATCAATGATATTACAGGTTCTATTGTCGCTAAAATTAATGGCAGAATCTTAGATTTTGGTGGGAAATTTATTATTACTATTTTTGATGAGCATCTCCAGCTAAATGATGTCTTTGTTAGAACACTCATCCTATTCACCGGTATGTTACGATTTCGAACAAGCATCCAAAGAAAATTGCGAAAATCAATAAAGCGTTTAAAGAAAGGCGAAACGCGAATTAAGCTCAATAAAAATGAGGTTCGTCTTTACAAGAATCCCCGCAGATTTAGTTTTTAACTACATCAGCATTTTGTTCTTTTTTAAAATTTAATTTTAATTTAATGTTAGAATTTATATTTATGATTTTTTATTATCTTATTAATTTACATGGATAGTTAGTATTCCAGTAATTTTTCAATTAGTTATGGTGATAAATTTTTGTTCGATAAATTACAGTATGGTATTGACTTTGGTGAGAAGCAGGGAGCAGATTTTATTGAAGCTCGCTATGATGATTTACAATTACGAACCCTCATCAAAGAAAATCAAAAAATAAAGGAAACGAATATCAATCGACGCCGTGGTATTGGTATAGTTGCTTATTACCAAGGTGTTTCCGGGTATTCTTATACAGCAAGTTTGGATAAAAAAGCAATCAAAGAATGTGTTAAGAATGCTTTAGGAATTGCTAAAGCATCAGCAGATATTGCTGCGATTAAACTCGATTTTGAACGTCGTGAGAAAACTACTAAAGAACATGATCTTACTTTATCTATCAAAAAACATCCAAGAGACTTTGCTCTTGATTATAAAATAGATCTCATGGATCGTGTGGAAGAAACAGCTCGTGGTGATGTTGATTGGGTAAAATCAAGCCAAGCTTCGTATGGTGAGTTTTATGGCAAGAAATACTTCAAAAATTCAGATGGTGATGAAATTTCTTGGGAACCACTTGTTGTAGATTTACGTGTAAGAATCTCTGCTGTTGGCTCTGATGGCACATTAGTACGAGGTGTTAATGGCAAAGGAGGTTCAAAAGGCTTAGAATTATATGATATTGAAGAAAATTCTCCTGAATACTTGGGTAAAAAAACTCATGAACAGACCGATGAACAAAGAGATGCCAAATCTGCCCCCGCTGGTAAGTTTCGAGCGTTATGTGACAATCGTTTAAGTGGTGTCTTAGCTCATGAATCATTTGGTCATTGTACGGAAGCTGATTTCATTCTTACTAATAGTTCCACTCTTAAAGGACAATTATCCAACCAAATTGGCACTGAGAAAGTAAATATCTATGATGAAGGTACCCCTGACAGACAATATAATGGCTTTTGGCTTCCCTATGATGATGAGGGAACAAAAACCACCAAAACCGTTCTTGTTAAAAATGGTGTTTTACAAGGTTATTTACATAATCGTTCTACAGCAAAAATGTTAAATCAACAACCAACAGGCAATGCTCGAGCGATTACTTATCGTTTTAACCCAATACCTCGTATGAAAAATACCTATTTTGGTCCTGGTGAATTAACTGAAGAAGAAGCCATTGAACAATTAGATGAAGGTATTTATGCCATGCAAACAATGGGTGGGCAAGTAAATCCCTCTGAGGGAACGTTCTTATTCAAAGCGGTTAGAGGATATTGGATTGAAAATGGTGAGATTCAATACCCTATCAAAGATGTGACTATCAAAGGAGATATTCTTTCCCTCTTAAATCACGTCGAGGCATTAACGAAGGATCTAGAAATTCATAGTGGTTATTTTGGTGGTTGTGGAAAAGGTGGACAATACCCTCTACCAGTAGGACTTGGTGCTCCCAAGATTCTTTTCTCAGAAGCTATTTTTGGAGGCGAATAATAAATGAAATTTGATACAATTAAAGATGAGTTATTAGCCCTTGCTGATACTGGAGTTAAATATGCAAAGGATAAAGGTGCTGATCAGGCAGAGATTTATATTTCAAGCAATAATCAAATGACCTTACAGAATCAATCAGGTATGATTAATGCTCGTAATGGTCTCAATGAAGGTGTTGGCATTCGCGTTTCTTTGGATAACAAACTTGGTTTCGCTGCGATGAGTGGCTTAACTGATGAATCAATAAAAAATGCGATTACTGAAGCTTTAACTGTTGCTCGTAATGTGCAACAAGAAAATGAAGGATTTGAATCTTTTGCAACGAAAAACCAATCTGGGAAAGATGGAATAATCGATGATGATATTATTACTTTAAGTACCGAAGACGCAGTTAAATATGCAAACACGGTTTTTCTTGAAGCAAAAGATTTTGATAAACGAGTTATTGCCCCTAGTGCTCATTTGCAAACATTCTATGGAGGTTACGCTATTGCAAATTCCGAAGGTGTTTCTAGTGCTTCTAAATATACTGCTTTTGTCCTTTATAGTACTGTCACAGCAGCTGAAAATGGCAAACGAAAAAGCGCTTATCAAATAGAAGTACAACGAGCAATACCTAAAATCGCAGGAATAGGTAAGAAGGCTGCTGAAAAAGCAGTTGATTTACTTACTTCTAAACCTCTGGATTATAACGGTAAATTACCAACCCTTTGGAACCCTACAATAATGTCGAATTACTGGCAAATGGCTTTTATACATTCCATTAATGGTCGACAAGTTGTGGAAAAGAACAGTTATTTCATGGATAAACTTGGCGATAAAGTTGGTATAGATGATTTAACCATAGTCGATGATGGGCAATTAAAAGAAGGCATTAATACGAATGCAATTGATGAAGAAGGTGTTCCTCGATCATCAACACCAATTATTGAAGATGGTGTTCTCCGGTCATTTCTATACGACACTTACTACGGACGCTTAGGCAAGGCTGAAAGCACTGGTAATGCTTCTCGAAGTTCAGGGTATGAAAGCACCCCAAATATTAGCCCAACAACTCTTGTTGTTCAAAAAGGAGACAAAACCTTTGATGAACTTGTCACAAATATCGATAAAGGTATTTATATTATGGATAATGTGATGGGTTTGGGGCATTCGAACCTTATCTCTGGTGATTTCTCTATTGTAGCAACTTCCAGTTATCTTATAGAAGATGGAGAAATAAAACATCCTTTAGAATCCTTAACTATTGCTGGAAACCTTTACAAGAGTCTTAAAAACATTCAAGCTATGGGTTCTGATATTGAATTATTCCAATCGGTAAAAACCCCTTCAGTTGTTTTCGAGGGCTTTACTGTAAATGGGTAAATTATAACTAGCAAACCGGTTTTTAACCGGTTCTTTTTTTCTATCTTTTTCCGCCACAGTGTGGGCATACTTTTTCATCTATTGAAATATCTTCTCCACAGTACGGGCATTTTTCAATAAAACAAAAATCTTCTATACGATCTTTATCTGCATAATTATCAATTTCGTTTCGCAATTTTTCTTCTTTTAGTTTTTCTTTATTTTCTTCTTCCTCTTCTGCTTTTGCTTCTTCTGCTATCTCGTCTAAGTATTTTCTATATCTTTCTCGTATGAAGTAATAACTAACTATTCCTCCTCCAATTATTATATATGTTCCAACATAGGAAGAGATGGTGTAAACTATTGTATTAAAGTAACTTGTATCAAGCTTAACTGAGGAAGTACCGATTTTCGCTGAAAAATCCATTATTGTTTCATTTTGTAAATTTCTACATATAATCTTTAATGATGCTAGAAGGCCGTTTTTATTGGAGTATACTGCTTCTAACTCTCCAAAAATTCCATCAATATCTAGTGAACCTGAGAAATCCCCGGAAAAAATATACATGTTTCTTATTTTACCTTTTAATCCATATAATTTATGATGAGTTATCTCTCTATAATAGAGACCAGGTTTTTGCGAAAAGTTTTGCCAAATTTTTCCTTGTTCTGTCCAATTAGGATTAATAACCCATTGATTCCCAAGAAGTTCTGCAATTGAAGGAAAATTATTTATTGCTAATTGATTTCGCCCAAAGGGTAATTTTTCTAGTGTCTTATTTTTATTTATTTGAAATTCTGAATCTTCTATTGTATAATCAGTATAATTAAAAGTTATTGAATTTCCTTCAATTGAAGTGATTTCTATCTTAACCCCCGTTTTTAAGGTGTTAGCTGTAGTTTCCCCCTCTTTTTTAAAATAACTAATATTCCAATATACCCAATCTCCTTCATTTAATTCAGTATTCTTTCCACCCGAAACTGGCATAATTAAAATAGTTACTCCCATTAAAAGACATATTATTAATCCTAATTGTGTCCATTTTTTCATTCATAAACCTCTTTTTAGCTATCCCCTCATGTACACAAAATCTATGAAATTAAATTTTTAAAAATTTCTTTAATTCTAAATAGGTATTTAAATTTCTTCAAGATGATCTATTAAGTCTTTTTTTCCTTTAAAATAGGTATTAAGAATTAAGTGTATTTTTTCGATTT
>JAYEJY010000299.1:0-7744 GCA_034660795.1 Promethearchaeati archaeon
AAATATTAGAATGAAAGGTTAGCGATGATAAAGAAAGGTGACGTGTAAGTATCATGTTTGAAGAAATACGCTGGCATGGCCGCGGAGGCCAAGGGAGCGTAACTTCTGCTAAAATCTTGGCAGAAGCTGCGTATCTTGAAGGTAAATCCGTTCAAGCCTTTGCTTTCTATGGAGCAGAACGTAGAGGAGCTCCGGTAGAAACCTATACTCGAATATCTGACACTCACATTAAACGTCATTCACAGATTGTAAATCCTACTGTGGTGGCTGTTTTAGATCCTGTGCTGTCAGCGGACCTTTATCTAAAAGGTATTACCGAAGATAGCATATTAGTGGTTAATGCTGAGGAGGAACGAGAATTTCCATCTTCAGTAAAGTGTAAGAAATTTTGGGTCGATGCGACGCAAATAGCTATTGATCTTAAGTTACGAGTTGCAGAGACATATATTACAAATACAACAATGACCGGAGCTGTTGCGAAAGCCGCTGGGATTGTTTCCCTCGATTCTGTAGTGAAAGCGACTGAAAAGATTCTCTCTAGTCGTATTGCTGAACAGAACGTTAAAGCGGTTGAAAGAGGCTTTAAAGAAACAAAGCCCTATACTAACGGAGGAACATAATTAATGAGTTCTAATAAAAAAGATAAAGAGGATTTTGAAGTACAAACGTGGATTTCAAAACCTGCAGAAGCTGCAGCAGGGAAAACAGGCAGTTGGCGAACATTTCGTCCGATTATTGACCATGATGAATGCATTCGTTGTGAAATTTGCGCTCTTTTTTGCCCTGATATAGCAATAAGTCGCGACGAAGACGATCCTTCTCATAAAAAAGGTAAAATGATTATAGATTATGATTATTGTAAGGGTTGTGGCATTTGTTCAAACGAATGTCCGGTTGAATGTATTGAAATGGTTAAAGAAACTAAATTTAAGGAGGAAAAATAAGAATGACAGTCGCTAATAGACCCATTTCTAAAGGGCATGATAAACCCTTAGATATTCTCATAAATGGTAATCATGCTGCTTCTTATGCTGCAAAAATGGCCCGAGTTGAAGTTGTAGCAGCTTATCCAATTACTCCGTCTACTCCTTGTATTGAAAAGATTTCAGATTTTGTAGATGGTGGAACAATGGGTGCAAAATACATCAAAGTTGAAAGCGAGCATAGTGCTGCAGGTGCCATAGTTGGTGCCGCATCTACTGGTGCCCGAACCTTTTCGGCTACTTCTTCTCATGGTCTTATTTATATGTCGGAATTAATCTGGTGGGCAGCTTTTGCTCGATTACCATGTGTACTTAATATTGTTAATCGTGAATTAGCACCTGCTTGGTCAATCTGGGCTCAGACAAATGACTCAATGAGTTTACGTGACACAGGTACCATACAATACTATTGTAAAACTAACCAAGAAGTCTATGATACGGTTTTAATGGCTTATAAAGTCAGCGAACACGAAGAAGTCTATATGCCTTCTTTGATTTGCCAAGACGCTTATATCCTCTCTCAAACCTTAGCACCCGTAAAAATTCCCACTCAAGATGAAGTCGATGATTTCCTTCCCCCCTATGACCCTAAACATTTCAAGTTAGATCCTGAAAATCCAGTGACTCACAGTAATTTAGCCTATCCTGAACATTTTCGCGAGAAACGATTTAATATTATGGAATCGGAGAAACGAGCAATTAAAATAATCAAAGAAGTTTGCGCTGATTTCAAGAAACGGTTTGGTCGTTTCCATGGTGAACTTATAGAAACCTATCGTATTGACAATAATACAAAACATGTGATTGTTTCTCACTCATCCCTGGCTGAAGAAATTGAAATTGCTATTGACAAGTTACGTGAAAAAGGTTATGATATTGGTTTAGTGCGAATTCGGGTTTTACGTCCTTTCCCTGCTGAAGATTTACAAGATGCTTGTAAAAGTGCTGACTCAATTCATTTTATTGAGCGAGCTCCATCATATGGCTTCAGAGGTGTTATAGCAACTGATTCTATGGCTGCTTTATATGAAGGCACGAATTATCCTAAACCGTTCCATCACATTGAAGGAATCAGTGGTATGGATGTAACTGCAGAGCATGTTGTTGAAATAATCGAGAAAGATTTAGAATCATTAAAATGAGGTGATTAAGAATGGTTACCACAAAAGAAATTATGGCGCTTCCGGAACCCGTCCTTAGTGGACATGCTGCTTGTGCGGGATGTTCATCAGCAATGGGCTTACGTTATGCTTTAAAGGGGCTCGGAAAAAATACAATTACAGTTATTCCGGCTTGTTGTAGTTCAGTATGGCAAGGTCCTTATCCTAAATCATCAATCACTGTTCCAACCCTAAATATAGCTTTTGCTGCTGCTGCTTCAGCAGCTTCAGGTGTATCTGCTGCCTTACAAGTGAAAGGTTATGATAAAACAACTGTCTTAGCCTGGGCTGGAGATGGTGGTAGCATTGATATTGGCTTAGCAACAATATCTGGTGCTGCTGAACGGAATGATGATTTGATCTTTGTTACATATTCTAATGAAATGTATAGTAATACAGGGGTCCAAAAATCTGGTGCTACCCCTCCTGGTGCTAAAACAACGACTACCCCTTATGGTCGTCAAGGAACACCCAAAGATCTCCCATTAATTATGTGGACACATGGTATACCCTATGTTGCTACTGCGTGTACATCTTATCCTGGAGATTTCATAGAGAAATTACGTAAAGCCAAGAAAATGAAAGGCTTCAAATATATTTATCTCCTAGCACCTTGCACTGTTGGATGGCGATATCCTGCTGAAAAAACAGTGGAAGTGGGTAAACTTGCAGTGGAAACTGGGGCATTTATTATGTGGGAAGCTATTAATGGAGATATCAAACTCTCTAAACAAAGTAAAAAATTAAAGGATCCTGAAAAACGAAAACCCTTAAAAGAGTATTTAAAATATCAAGGACGATATAAAGGCGTTGATGATGCATTAATCCAAAATTACAAGGATTACATTGACCATAAATGGGAAGTCCTCCTGTCTTTAGCAAAATTATAATTTTCCAGCTAAACAAAACGTTTAGCTTATTTTCTTCTTTTTTTCATTTTCTAGTGTTTAAGATGTTTAATTGCTAATTGTAAAGTTGTGTCAATATTTTGATTGATTATTTTTCCATGCCCGGGATATATTCTCTTAATGCTCATTTCTCGTAATGTCTCTATTGTATTTATGAGAGTTTTTCTATTAGCTGTAGGCAAATCTACTCTGCCAGGTGATCCGCCTGCAAAAACAACATCACCAACAAAAAGCGATTTACTACTTGGTTCATATAAAGAAATCCCTCCTTCAGTATGCCCTGGTGTGGGGATAACTTCAAGAAAGGTTTTTGCAATACTAATTTTCTCTTTTGCTTCCAAAATATTTGTAATTTTATAATCTATTGTCGCATTATAGAGATGAATGAGGGTTACTTCGTCTCTCTTATTGATATGGTTAGCTGTTTCTTTACTTGCAGAATAAACAATATTATCATAATCTTCTAGATTGTCTGAACCAAGGATATGGTCAAGATGGCAATGAGTTAAAATCACTTCAATTTTATTTGGATTATTTTTTCCAATAATTTTTCTTAGATTTTTTTGTAACGTAAAACCTGTATTTACTCCTTTCATTCCCAAATCAATCACAATTATTTTTTCTTTACTTGAGTTGGTTAAGATGTAGGAATTAGAACATAATCCTTTACCAAAAACTGAATGGATTTGCAAATTGTTTAATCTCCGGATAAATTCTTTACCATTTTTAATACTATATTACCTTTACTCCATCGTTCCCCGGTAATTTCATAACCTCTATGCTTATAAAAATCTACTAATTGTTTATGGTCTTGATAAGTTTCTACCATTAGTTTCTTTTTATTCATTTCTTCCTTAACTTTTTTTTCTGCACATTCTACAATATACGATCCAATTCCCTTATTTTGGAGGGTTGGTCTCACTGCAACTTTTTGTAACTCCATAAGATTCTCTTTTTTATTTGGTTTTATTGTAAAGGTTCCTATGATAACTTTATTTTCGTACTCTAGAATAAAAATATTCTTTTCAAGAATTCTTTGCTCGATATTTTCTTTAGTTTCTAACATACCTCTAGGTTTTCTTCCTAAGATGGGCTTAATAGGGGAGTAGGCTTGAACTATTAATTGGGCAATATCTTGTGCTTCTATTATTTTTGGTAAACGTATAGTAATCTTTTCTCGCCAATGGTTACCCAATTTTATAGGACCCATAGTTAATCAAGACTTGTTTATGCTTGTTTTATCTTAAAGATTTTTTATTATTTAGTTTTTTTAAAAATCTTGCTTGAAATTAAAGCTCATTTTAAATATAACTTTATGATTTTTTAGTATCGCTTTTCTAATTTAGTTTACATTACTTTTTTTAATATCTTCTACCTCATTTCTTATAAAATATATTGAGTGTGAAAATAACGTGCGCCCTATTACACAAGAGAAATTAGATTCATTAACAAATTTTATGCAAAATAATGCTATAGACGCTATTTTTATTGTTGATTCGGAAACCAATCGCGATGTTAATATGAGATATCTTACCGGTCATCCTATGGATGCTATGTTGATAATTACTGATAGTGGTGAGACTTGCCTAATACCCTGGGATATGCAATTAGCCCAAGATCATGCAAAAGCTGATGAGTTTTTTGATTTTAAAGCAACTGATATGCGATGGACGGATGTACGGTTAGCAAAATCATTTATTACAAAATCAGTTAAGAAAGAACACCCAATTTTTGCAGTTAATCAGAATATACCTTATCGTTTTGTAAATGATATACAAAAAAATTATCCTGATGCTAGAATATTTGATAAACCTTCTGAGATTAGAGAGATATTTGTAAAATTACGAGCAACTAAAAGTGAACAAGAATTAAAGTATCTTCGAGAAGCAGCAAAAATTGGTAATAAAACAATAGCTGATATAAAGGAATTTGCTCAACAAAAAGAGGGAACAGAAACGGATCTATCCTTCTTAGTTATGAAAAAAATTCGAGAATATGGTGCTGAAGGGAATTCATTCCCGTCATTAGTTGCTAATACTGACCGTTCACATATGATCCATTGTCATCCAATGGCCGGACCAAATAAATTTTCTAAAGAAGGTTTGGCTTTAATAGATTTTGGCGCTTCCTATAAAGGCTATGCTTCTGACATTACCCTCCCTTTTGCCTTCGGAGAATTAGATGATGAACAGTACAAAATAAGAGAACTTACCATACAGGCCTATGAAGCTGCTATTGAATCCATAGATATTGGCGTTCCACTCTGGAAGATTTCAAAAGCAGCGAATGATGTAATTGAGGATGCTGGCTATAAAATGCCTCATTCTTTAGGACATGGTTTGGGATTGGCTGTTCATGATGCCCCCTCGGTTCGACAAAAACCAACTGATCCACAAGATTTAGAGGATTGGACTGAACAAGTAGTAGAAAATGGCATGGTTTTTACAATTGAACCTGGAGTATATGTAAAAGGAAAGGGTGGTCAAAGATTAGAAAATGATGTAATGATACGTAAGGGAAAAGTTGAAGTTTACACTAAATCAGAACCTATTACTATTTAGTAATATTCTGATTTTCTTTTTTATGCGTTTAATTACAATTAATCATTAAGAGTATCGGTTAAATCAAATACCTTTTCAAGAATTTCTTCTAATAATTCTTTGGCATGTTGCATCATCTTGCTGCCTTTCTCTGTAATTTTGTAATATTTTCTATCAGGTCGTCCTTCAGGATTATCTTTCATATACGATGATACTAATTCATCTTTCTCCAGTTTGTATAAAATTGTATAGGAGGTTACAGTTGCGGGTTCAAAACCGAATTCTTTTTTTATTGAATTGCGAAGTTCATATCCATACATTTCATTTTTTTGTAATAATCTGAGAATATATATCCAAAGATTCTCTATTGAGATTTTTTTCTTTAGTCTTCTAAATGCTTTTGCGGAATTGATCTCCTCTTTATCGCGCTCATAATAACTTATTGGCATGAAAGATCCTCACAATATATTTGAAATACATTAATGATATTCTTACTTTCAAAAGCAAAAAGGTTTCGATTGATGTTTAAAAATGAGATGTGTTTCAATGTATTGATTTATTGATAATATATATAGTATAAGATATCAATGGTGACGCAAATCTTTAAAATGCCTATTCTCTGTATGAGGTTTAAGAATGCCCAAAAATTGGTATTCGATAATAAATTTAAAATTAGTGGTCATCAATAATGCCAAAAAAACGAAAATCTGGCGGTAGATCTAAAGGGAAAAAAGGAAAAAGCCAAATGGTACAATGTTCCAAATGTGGACGAATGGTACCGGCTGATAAAGCAAAAAAACGGACCAGATATATTTCACCTGTTGGTCCTCGAATTGCCCGAGAATTACGAAAAGCTGGTACATATATCTCAAAAAGAAGAGTTACTCAATATTATTGTATCTCTTGTGCTGTTCACACTGGACGCTCTAAGATACGTTCAAAAGAGGACCGCAAAACCAAGAAACGCTATTAATTTACGATAGTGTTTTTTTATCTCTTATTTCATGTTTTATTCATAACTACATTAATTTACTAAAGCAGTTTTTTTAAAGAGGAGAATCTTCCTTCTTCTTAATTAGTACTCTAGCAGGTTAATTATCATGCGTAAAACTGATAAAAATTCACCAATTATTCATTTTTTTCTTCTAATGGATTCTAACCCACCTTCTTATCAATTTAATCTGAAGAATTTACCTCAAGCCAGTAAAATTGATGTCATAGCAAGAGCTTGGTTAGCATTAAAGCCTATTCATAAAACGAAATTTGCAGTTATTTTAACAGCTGGTTTTTTGAAACCTGGTGAATACTTTACTACCGTAATGATAAAAGATGATCCAGAGACTATTTCTCCTCGAGATGAATTAGCTATTGCAGCATATTTACGTGAATATTTACCTGTTGATATGCCTTTCTTTGAAAATCTTCCAAAGAATCATATAAATCAACCAGTTGTTTGGTGTCGACATAAATCCTTTGCAGAGTTTTTTCAGCGATATAAAAATAATTCATGTGAGCTTTTTTTGCTTGATGAAAAAGGCATACCTTTTACAAAATATCTTTCTGCAAAATCAACATTTGACAACAATATGTGTTTCTTTTTAGGGGGACGAAAAGACATCCCTCAAAAATATCTTAAAAAAATAAAAAAGGCAGCTACTGAAAGCATTAGTTTAGGAACCAAAAGTTATTTAGCATCGAGTTGTATGCTAAAAGTTGTATATAAGGTGGAAAAACAATTCTTCTCGTAATATCTTATAAATATCGGAAATATTTCGCGGGAATTTTTTTCGCCTAATAGCAATATTCATATAATCTTATTAGTTGCAAAAAATATAATTAAAACTTTTACTAAAATCCCTTGTTTGTTAATCTGCTCTAATAAAAATTCAAAGGTGATTAATATGTCAGAAGATGAAGAATTAGCTAGGAACATTTTAAAAAATATTAGTGAAGACACGAGCGTTCCACGGAATATTCGTCGGAGTGCTAGCGAGGCTTTGGAAACCTTACGGAATATTAATCAGGAACCTTCACCTGCAATTAGAGCAAATATTGCTACAAGTATTCTTGAAGAAACGAGCTTAGATCCTAATTGTCCGGTTCATGCTCGAACCTTAATTTGGAGAGCAATTTCGATTCTTGAAACGATAAAA
>JAYEJY010000300.1:0-7676 GCA_034660795.1 Promethearchaeati archaeon
TTATTATTAAGGATAATATTGGTACAGCAGATAAAATGAAAACTTCAGCTGGTTCTATTGCTTTAAGAAATCACGTACCAAAAGAAGATGCTTTTCTTATTAAGAAACTACGAAAAGCTGGAGCCTTAATACTAGGAAAAGCAAATTTAAGTGAATGGGCTAATTTCCGTTCGAGCCGTTCGACTAGTGGTTGGAGTAGTCGTGGCGGACAAACTCTTAATCCTTATGTTTTGAACCGTAGCCCTTGTGGTTCTTCATCTGGTTCTGCAGTTGCTGTAGCTGCTAATCTTTGTTCAGCCTCAATTGGAACTGAAACCGATGGCTCAATCATTTGTCCTGCACATGTAAATTCAGTTGTTGGAATAAAACCTTCTGTTGGCTTAATTAGTCGAACTGGCATTATCCCTATATCTCATAATCAAGATACCGCAGGTCCTATTGCTCGTACTGTTAAGGATGCTGCTATTTTACTTGGGGCTTTAGTTGGCTCCGATAAAGATGACCCTCTTACGTTACGAAATATTGATCTTCCAAATGATTACCAATCATCTTTTGATGAAAATGGTTTGAAGGAAGCCCGAATCGGTGTTGCTCGAAATTTCTTTGGAAAAAATGACTTGGTGGATTCAAAATTAAATAAAGGTATTCAGAAAATGAATGAAGCTGGTACAGAGATAATTGATCCAGTTAATCTTGAAGTTAATAATGAGTTAGCTCAATCTGAAAATGAAGTTTTACTTTATGATTTCAAACATGATATTGCAAAATATTTCGATGATTTCGGAAATAATTTACCCTTTAAAACATTAAGAGATTTAATAGAGTATAACAAGAAGCACGAGGCAGAGATTATGCCATATTTTGGTCAAGAGATTTTTCTAGCTGCAGAAGAAAAAGGACCATTAACAGATGAGAATTATCTAAAAGCTTTGAAAAAGTGCCACAAATTTTCCCGGGATGAAGAAATTGATAAAATCCTTGATGATCATGACCTTGATGCTATTGTCGCTCCCAGCGGAGGTCCTGCATGGCCAATTGATTTTATCAATGGAGACCATTTTACATTTGGTAGTTCTCGACCGGCTGCTGTAGCAGGTTACCCAAGTATTACTGTTCCTGCTGGTTATGTCTTCGGATTACCTGTTGGTTTAACATTCATCGGTGGTTTGTTTCAAGAACCAATCTTAATTCGATTGTGTTATGCTTTTGAACGAATTATGAATATTCGACATCAACCAAAATATAAAAATGATTTAAAATTGTATTAGAAATATCCTTAAAGAAAAAAATGGCATTTACTCTGTTTCTATCTGGATATTTATTTCTTCCGTTGTAGCGTCTATTTCAGATGAACTATAAGAATATTCGCTGATATTACCATTCTCTAATTTTTCTGCTATCCATAATTTTTTTCTTATAATTCGTTTAAACCAAGGGGGTAAAAGCCAACCAAAATATCCAAAAATGTATGTACAAATTACAAAATACATACGAATAGTTTGTAAAATCGTGACTATACCAGGATATTTTCCTAAGTCACTTATAGAAAAAAAGCAATAAATGATAACAGATAATCCTAAAGAAATAATAGAAATGAGTATAAAACGAAAACCTGTTTTAGGTGTTTTATCTTTTACTTCGGATTGTACAGCAATTAGTTTCAAAACTATTCTTAGCAAGACTAAGAGATAAATTGGGATATTTAGTATCAAAATTGTCCGAAGTGTGGGAACATGCAAATTCAAATTTATTCCCTCTAAAAAAGTAACCTTATAATATAATGGATTTATTTCTCCACTTCGTAATTCTGTATACATTCTCGTACTAAAAACGCCTACTAGAATGCTTAACAAAATTGTTGTTAAACCTTTAATTAAATCATTATCATTTAGAAAATATCTTTGAGCAAAATAATAAAAGAAAACAAAAGCAAGCGAATAGGTTGTAATAAAATTAAGTTGGAATAACCCGCCATAGTTCTTTTCTGGTGATCCAAAAATTCCAAACCACATACCTGTAGCATTAATAATTTCAGCAAGTCCGATACAAAGGTAAGTTATAGCTAATAATGCTGTTCCCATATTTTTTTTATGGTAAAATTTTCTTAATAATTCTAAAGAAAAAATGAAATTTAGTAACACCATAAGAATAGCTGTTATTAGAAAATACCAGGTGAAACTTGTGGTTACCATCTATTCTAAGCCTCTTGTATTTTGTTTACAAGCCAATTAAAAGATTCAATAATACCTGTACCAGTTTTTGCTGATACCTGAAAAACAGCCCAAATTATTGAAGATCTAAGGTTAGGTAAATCGAATTTTTCTATAAATTCTTCCTGAGTAATAGTTCCTGATTTATCAATTTTATTAAGGAGTATTAAAATAGTAATTTGTTTTTTGATTTGTTCATTTATTATTTTGTAAAAAATATCTCTAGCCTCTTCTAAGCGTATATGATCTGAACTATCAATAACAAAAATCAATGCATCAGATTTTTCATTTATTTCCTTCCATAATATTCGAAAATCTTTTTGCCCTCCGAGATCAAAAATGTTTAACGTAACTTTTGGGAGTTCAATAATTTCGTGATTAACTCCCATTGTTGGGTGCGTTTCTACAAAATTGCCTTTGATTAAATACTTGACAATTGTAGTTTTACCAGCATTATCTAATCCACAAATTGTGATATTAATTTGTTTTTTTTCTTCCCCAAATAACTTTAGAAAAAAAGACATTAAAGTAAGACTCCTAAAATGATAACCTACCAAATTTCTTCGCTGAAATTTTTAACAATTGTTTCAGTTGAATCTTTGTTTTCAGATTTATCTTGAATTTCAATTTCTATTGTTTTTATTGAATTGATTCGAATTAATATGTGACCATTAGTTAAACCAGAATATAAATTTGGAAGCATCTGAGACACAGTTTTTATATTGACAAGTCTAGTTTTCTTAAGTTCGTTAATTATTATTGAAAAGACCTTTCTTATAGTTTTAATATCATAATTGATATCTTTATATACTGCAACTAAAGACGCAATATTATCTCGACCAGAAGGAGACGGTATCTTAAAAATATAACCTGAAAAAGCTTTTTTTGCACTTATTACATTTGACGTGAAATCTCCCGGTTTAGCTCCCATTGGCATGCTTTTCACGATTATTTCGTTTATAATTTTTTTTGGTAAATCTTCTGGGTAGCTTGTTACTAATTCTAAACCGTTTGGTCCCATTTGTATTAAGCAGAGAGCTTCCGGGTGAATTTTTATTACCCTCCATTTGTTACTAAATTGTACAATCTTAGGACATCTATTATATCTTTATCTATTAATGCAGACAAAAAGTAAATCTAATAACTAAACTTATTATGTTATGTTAATTTTAAGAGTTTTTTATTTTCACTAAAGGACAATCTGTAATATTAAGTGATTTTTGACATATTGGACAATATTTTTTTCCTTTAACCATTTTTCTAAAAGATTTCTTTCAGCCATGTTTCCACAATTAGGACAGGTTACAATTATGTCTGATTCTAAGTCGATAGGTAAACCAGAGATCATACTTTTAGCATCTAATGGTAATTTTTCAATGTAATAGACTTTTGTTATTGGGATACTTAAATCTGGATGTTCTTCAATTACATTATTTTTAATTTCTACAGATGGCTTTTTTTCTTCCCTTATATCAGCCAACATTTCACCAGAATTTCTATACCCAAGATTAACTGCTAATAGAAATAACCATTGATTTATTGATTGATTCGGTAGAATAGTATCATGGTATTTGTCGAGATTATCACTCATATGTTTGGCTACCAACTCAGGATTTTTTTGTGATAATGAATATATCAATTTTTGAAACTTAGCTATACTATTCACATAGGAGTAACTGCCAATATTTTGACCGGATACTTTTTGATTATGCAATCTTTCAAGTGATTCATCAAGTAATTCTTTAAGGGTTTTTTTGGGGAAATGAAAGTCACCTTAAAATTAAAGCGCTCCAATAAAAATAAATAACCCTGATAAAAAGAAAGAAAACGAATAGACAAAAACATTAAAATCTAATACTAAACCAATAATTCCAAAAACCAAAAGGAAATAAAAGCTATTAGAAAGAAAATGCCTAAAAATGAATATGCTGAGGGATTATAAAAGGCTTTTTTTGTTTTTCTGTTCTTATGCTGCTTTTTATTCGATAGTGAACCTCAAACAACAATTCATTTATAATATTATAAGATTAGTATTATACAAAATTTTTATGATTTTATCATGTAAAAAAGGTTGAGAGAAATTAATTTTTAGATGCTTTATGATAAACATTTCTCTCTATGATCATATCGATTGTTCCTTTTTCTTCGTTAGTAATAAATTCTACTGGTATTTTAACTGGGCCTTGAGGTATCCAAAATTGATAGTTTTCAGAATCATCAATTGTATGTAGTATTGGAAAGTCAAATTCTTTATCTTCATCTTCTTTAAAAATTATTTGTTTTGCATACAGCGTTAATCCTTTCTTACTAATTTCAATTTTACTCAAACCTTTATTGAACTGATAAGTACCAACTAATTGGTCGATTTTTTGACTATATTTAAGCACTGGGTGATCTGTTTGAGGATTTTTGCCTAAGAGTGTGGCAAATAATGCTTGTGTAATCATGGAAGCTTGAGAATTTCCTACATTGGCAGTTAAGGCTAAGGCAAGGTTTTTTGCTGGTATCATTGCTAAAAATGCACTGGACACCCCGGTAGATCCTCCATGATGAATCATTTTTTCACCAAAGAAATTTTCAATTATGCCCCATCCATATCCATATGTTTCTTTTCCAAAAGCTCCAGGCGTGCGTTCAATATGAGATTCAAACATTTTATCCAACAATTTTTCATCAATAATTTTCTTGTCTTTAAATGCCCCTTTTTGTAAATACATTAAGAGATAATTCTTTAACTCATTAACTGATGAAAGCATTCCTCCTGCTGCATAAATTAATTGATCAAATGGATGCATCGTTGACCGAAATTTCTTTTCTCTATCAGTAAAATAAGGTGTCATATGATTATCGTCTTGTTCAAATTTATCTTTATCAAAAACAGACCGGTTCATTTCTAATGGTTTAAGAATGTGCTTAGTAATATATTCAGAATATTTCATTCCAGTTACTTTTTCAATTATTAATCCAAGAAGTGTATAACCTGAATTGAAATAAAAGAATCTTTCACCGGGTTTAACAAAAACCTCTTCTTTTGAACTATTAATAAAATTGTAAAAGTCATTAGTTGAACTTAAAGGGACAAATTTTTCTCCTATATCTGAATGTCTACCGATGAGCACTGAAGCTTCGCCTAAATTTGGCACTCCTGAAGAGTGACTCATTAAATGATGGATTGTAATAGGCTTTTCATCATCGCCTAATTCAATTGGCAAGTATTCTTTAATAGAATCCATGATATCGAGTTTCTTTTGTTGATGTAATTGTAAGATAGCTAAACAAGTAAACGATTTTGTCACAGAACCAATTCCATATAGTGTGTCTGTAGTTGCTGGGAGATTTCCTTCAAGTTTTCTTGCTCCAAAAGCTTGCTCATAAATTGTCTTGTCATCTTCTATAATATGTAAACATAAGGAAGGAATTTTCGATTGTTGCATTAAATTAGTTATCAAACCTTCCATTTTTTTCAAAACATCATGCTTTGTCATAAAATAACACCTTTATTTTGTCTTCAAGAAAGTTTTTATTTTCTTTCTTATTTGTATAGTTGTATTGTAATAAGTAATTATAAATTAAGCTGTTTTCAGGAGAATTTCTATTTATGCCAAAAAAATCGTCTCTATCTAAGAAAATATCAAATAAAATAACGGAAAAAGGCTCCCCGTCTAGAAGTGAACTATTACGTATTGTCACAAAAACGTTCGTTAATCATGCTAAATTAAAATCTTGTACTTTTGCTGATTCTAATGGCTTGATTCTTGCTGAAGAAAATAGCTCTTTATTACCGGATGAGAAGATGTCTGCTGCAAGCGCACTTGCTATAGAATTCTGTAATCGTTTTGGTGATTTATTTGAAATGCGCAATATGTCCTATACTTATTTGCATTCACCAAATACACATGTTTGGATAAAGACTATTTCCTTAAGAGATACTGGTGAAAAATTTATTCTGTTAATATCAAAAAGAGCTTCTTTTATGGATCATTTATCGAGAAATTTCTTAAGACTTCTTGGAAGAAAAAGAAAACACATTCCTGATTTATTAAATGAAGCTAGTATTTGGTTAAAAGACATAATGGAAGAATAATTAACAAAAAAATTTATATTATAGATTATTGTTTATTTTTTTTATTATTTATTAAAACATTTTTAATTTACGTCGATAAATCGACGTATATTAACGGTCTTAAAAAAATAACACTAAATAAAAAATATAAAAATTAGATATTTAGTTTAGTAAATTCTTCTTCAAGCCATTGATGAAACGGTTCTTTTTCGTCTAACGTTTTACTGAGATCAATATTATGTTCTTTCAAGTAAGCTGAAATTTCTTTATTTATTTGTGTTAATTTCATAACGGCATCATAATTTTCTTTTGAAACAAGAATAGCTAGATTTAATTTTGGTGTTACACTTTGATAAAGAATAGTATTTTTCCCTCGTTGAAATGAGAAATAAGGTTCAGCTGTTCCAAAAAGTCTTTTGCCAAAACTATCGATTGCAGAAATAAAATTCGAAATGAGGTTTTTATTGATTTTTTGCTCATCAAAAACTTTAGTATAAATAGGTAATCCAGCTTCATTTATGAGTAAGATGAGTTTAATATCTGTTTGTTCTGGATCAAAACTAGTTGTAATTGATACTAGGTTTTGTAATGATTTTCGAGCGAAATAAATAAGTAATTGATCCATTGCATCTTGATCGTCAGCTATTTCTTTCATAACTAATAACGGAGGAGGATTAGTTAGGACAATTTCCGGTTTTTCTTCAAATTCTCCCTTTGCTTTTTTCCTTTCTTTATTCCGCTTCTGGATTACTATATCAAGAAGATATTGTATAATAGCCTTTTTCTTTTGAATAGTAATTTCCTCGCTCTCAGGTATATCTTTAATGATTGATTCAGCATAGTCATAATTCTTTGAAAGAATTTCCATACATGCTTGAGCAACATTCTTATCCGCAAGCCAAGTGGGTAAATCAAGAACACCTGTTAATGTAACTAATTCATTTAGTCGTTTTTTTGCAGAATTAAGAAATTGTTTTCGTTCAGTAATATTATAAAATTCAAGTTCTATAATAATTAAATTAAAAAGAGTAGCGAGAATATTAAGATAATCTTTTTGTTTGTTTAGATGATAAAGTGCCTCAGTTCCCCATTTTAAGATTTTATTCGAGTTTATTTCTGCAGTTGTAAAATAGGACATTTTCGCATTAGCTAAAATTGCTTTATTTTGATTTGTGGGTGATTTTTCAACCTTTTCTTCTAATTTTTTTAGATATTTTTTCGCTAAATTATCCTGTTCAAGCATTAAAGCATTTGTTGACACAGCATATGCTCTGAAAGGTGTAATTAAATCATCACTAGTTTCCAATAACGTTACTAGTTTATCTAAAAGTTCTTTTGCTTTTTTCTTGTCATTCATTTCGGTATAAAGACCGATAAGATTTCCTAATGTTGTTGTTATCAAT
>JAYEJY010000301.1:0-7672 GCA_034660795.1 Promethearchaeati archaeon
CACGACGTCGAGCACAAATTTATCGGTTACGAAAGTGGCAAATTCGAACACGGGTTCATTCCTCAATGGATAGGAATTTAGCCTATGCAATGAGTGAACTTGACCGCTTAAGTTCCCAAATCGGTATCCCACGAACGGTTAAGGAAACAGCCGCTGTAATTTATCGAAAAGCAATAGAACGGCATTTAATTCGTGGACGTAGCATTGAAGCTATGATTGCTGCTGCAGTCTATGCTGCTGCTCGAATTCGACGTGTACCACGTACACTTGATGAAATTGCTAAAAACAGTCGAATTCTGAAAAAAGAACTAGGACGATGTTATCGATTAATAATCCAAGAGCTACAAATACGAATTCCATTAGCAAATCCAAATGATTACATTATACGATTCAGTGCAGAATTACGCTTATCAGGTCATACAGCTCAAAGAGCAATTGAAATCATTGATCAAGCAAAAGAAAATGGGTTAACTGCCGGAAAAGATCCCACAGGATTAGCTGCAGCCTCTATTTATATTGCAGGTATAATAGAGGGCGAGAGACGAACGCAACGAGAAATAGCTGAAACCGCAACAGTAACTGAAGTAACTGTCCGAAATCGCTATAAGGAACTCGTTCGAAAACTCGGAATTGAAATTACTGTATAAACGAATATTGTGTTGATTATAAAGAATCATCACAATTTTACTTATTTTTTAGGTTGACAGAATTGCTTAAAATAATTCCTTTACTAAATTTTCCTATTATCCAAAAAGACGATAATATAAGTGAGCAAATATACCTGACACTTCAAAAAAACGATATTGCCTTAAAGGATTTTGATATTCTAGTTGTTGCTCAAATTATTGTCTCAAGAGCAGAAGGACGATTAATTAACCTTGAAACTATTAAACCTTCTATTTTAGCTCAAACAATAGCTGAGAATAGCTCCAAAGATCCTCGGCATGTAGAAATTATCTTAAGAGAAGCTAAAAATATTTGTAAAAATCGTAATGGAGTATTAGTAACAGAAACACACCATGGATTTGTTTGTGCTAATAGTGGTGTTGACAAATCTAATGTTCCTGGTAAAAATATGGTCGCATTATTACCTGAAAATCCCGATAATTCTGCTAAAAAAATACGTCTCTATCTTGAGAAAAAAACAGGAAAAAAAATTGCAGTATTAATCTCAGACACCCATAGTCGTCCTTTTAGATTAGGAGCAATAAATATAGCTATTGGATGCTCCGGACTTGAACCTATGAAAAATTATTGTGGCAAAAGGGATCTATTTGATTACGAATTAAAAACTACGAAAATAAATTTAGCAGATCAAATTTGTTCTGCAGCAGGATTATTTATGGGGGAATGTGCTGAGGGCAAACCGGTGATTCTAATTCGTGGAAAATCCTATATTCGAGGAGAAATATCAGCTAAAACCTTATTACGAAAAGAAGAAAAAGACTATTTCAGATAATAATTAATTGTTTTTTTTATTACACAAATGGATATGTAAAAATCGACATGTTCAATCGATTGTAAATAATTAAGCCCAGATAAATCGATATTTAATTCATGAGGAATTGTATAATCAAAAAACTCCATTGAGGTTAAATTAATTGAGCTTCTTATTATCACACCTGCTTCAACATAACTTGTAGGAAGATAGCGAGTGTCATATGTAGGAGAAGTAAGTCCATACCAATCAGCATCAATTAAATGTTCACCAATATCAGCAGAACTGCTATAATTGTATTCTAAAGTTGCAATGCCAGTTGTATTAGTATAAGCAGTACCAAGAATCAAATCAGCTGTCCGATCGTAAAAAGTAATTTCCTCTCCGGCAATGGGAATAAGATCACCAAGTTCTCCAGTTAAAAGAAATTGGAATAAATCTTCATCTGTTCCTTCACCAAGAAAACCATATATATCAAAAGTAGTTAACCGATCTACATACGGACCATACCAAACAGAGGGATCATAAGGATCTTGATACCAAGCATCTGATAAAGGATTGGGAATAAAATAAGGATAGGTTCCTTGTCGTAACATATGTTCGGGTAATAAAAAGAATTCATTTGAACATTGAAGAACAAAATTAAACCCAATTGTGTTTTCGCCATATTGATCTCTTAACCCGGGTATAAGGGGAGAAGGATCAAACGCAACCCACAGCCCAATAGAAGAATTAAATGGGATATAAACTTCAGTCCATGAATGAACATGTTTAGCTTTAATGAGAAAATCATCGCCAGAACGTTCACCATAAGAAAAGCCAGTCACAATCCTTGTTGGTATACCTTGAATTCGCGAAAGTATTGCTAAGGCTGCAGCAAAATGTGCCGCTGTACCGCTTCGACGATTTAAAAACCATTCTACATAATCTTCCCCTGGAGCAGGTTCTTCATCAGATTCTCCCATTAACATTTCATAATCATAAGTTGCATTTTTGGTTAACCACATCATGTTTTTAACAATTTGTTGATAAATAGTTTTAGAATTATCATAAAGGGAATTAGCTATTGAATAAGTTAAAGGTGCTTCAGAATTATAATCAGTTGGCAATTGAAGATATCGATTTGTTAGCTCCGAATTAGCTGAAATAAGACTATCTAAAATACTATAACCTTTACTTTGATTTCGAATATAATCATTATCTTGAATTGTATATGCTACGGGATAAGTTAAAGTGGTATTATCATTTTGCTGAGTAAATTGTGAATTAAAAGATTTACAATCATAGCTATCTTCCTCAAGGGTTGACTCAGCTTCATCCCATTCCGAAAGTGGAGAAAATTGATAATTATTTGAAAATTCTTCCCCATAATAGTAATGATATGTTCCTGGAAAATTCCCAACAAAAGTTCCGCCAAAATAGGTAATGTTCGTAGTTACTTGGAACTCACCATCTGAATGTGCTGGAAGAACACTATAACCAGAGATAGGGAAAGTTGTTATATTTCGATCCCAATCTTCCATATTATATTGATCATAAACATTCAACCTCCAATACAAATAATCATCAGCTGGAGATATACGGAATAACAAACGTTCAGGGTCGCTAACTCCTTCAGTGAAACCATCCATAAAGCCGTCAGGAGTTTCATCATCACCGGGATCAATATCTTCACCAGGTGCACCACCACCAAATAAATCATCAAACCAATTAGGCGGTAAAGGTGAATCAATGATTTCATTAATTTGTTGATGTCGTGTTTTAAACCCCTCAAAAAAGAGAGGTAAAAGAATGATAAGGATAAGAAAGATTGATGGTAAAACTACTTTTGAAACATTAGACCAAGAAAAGATTTTTTTAAATTTATTTGGTTTTTTAGAAGATTCTTTATTATTTGGTTTTTGTGAGTCCTGTGAAGACATAGTTTCACCTAAAATCTGGTATATATCCTTTAACTAAATTGTTATATCAATATATTCATTATCACATAATTATGAAATTGCCTTAATATGAGAATCTAATTTTAAAGCTATGTCATGAGGGGATGTTTGAGTTGTATCAATTTTAACAATCTTTTTTTGAGGGAAGGTTTTTTGGAGAACTATAAAACATTCTTCCATAATAGCTGCTTGAATATTTTCATCAATTTTTGCTGAAGGATAATCACGTTGTTGTAATCTTTTACGTAATACCCCCGGAGAACATTGCAAAACAAAAATAGCACAAATTTTTTCTTTAAAAGGAATTATCTCAACTGTGTGCCCTTCAATAATAAGAAAACCATTAATTTTAGAAAAGAAATCAGTTAATTTTTTTTGAAGCAATTCTTCGTCGATAATAACACTCCCTCGAGTGTGATCATAACCATAATATAACCCCTCCGAAATAATATACTCATTTAAATGAAGAACAGAATAATCAAAATCTCGAAGATAGTTTGCAATAGTTGTTTTTCCTGTTCCAGGACAACCGGAAAGAAGAACTAATCGAGGAGATATTACAGAATTCATTTAAAAACACAAGAGAAAATAAAGAAAAAGGAAGAAAAAAAGATATCCTTTATTATGAACTAAGAACTGGCATTATCTCGAGAGAAAGTAATTCCTGGCTGTCTTCAATAACATTAACAGCTTCAGTAGGAGCGACGACAGTATATTTATTATCCGTAGAGTTTCGTTTAAACAAACGATTATGTTCTGATTTTTTACGTTCCCAGTTGAAAAATTCAACTCCAATGAAATTATCAAAATCAATTACCATCATAGTTTGTTTGATAAGTTCAGCCTCTTCCTCAGAGGTTAAACCAGCTTCAAGAATTAAGACCCGATTATTACGAACTCGTCGAATAATCATTTTAACTTTCTCAAATGAAGTTAATTTATCGGTTGCTTTTTTGGTAATAAAATCAATATAATAATTCATCATTCATCATCTCACGCTACATTTATAATTTCATTGTATAGAGAATCAATGTTATCCCCTGTTTTTGCAGATATAGGAATAACAATTTGATCAGAAAATGTTTCCCGAACTAATTCCGGTCGAGATTCAGGTAAATCTGTTTTATTAGCTATAACTATTATTGGAATATTCTGTAATTGGAGATTTCCGATAATAGTAAGATTTACTTGTTCAAAAGGTGTTTTAGTGGAATCTAATAAAACTAAAGCAACATCAACATGATCAATCATTTTGATGGCTTCAAGAATACCTTTTGTCGCTTCTTTTGCTCGTTGAATTGCTTCTTTTTCAGTAAGACCATATTTTACAAATTTACGATAATCAACCGTAGTAGCAATACCAGGCATATCCATTAAGGTAAAATTAATTCTGAAATTATTTTTCTCTAAATTCGCATTTTCTAATTTAACCATTTCTCTAGTTTCATGAGGAATTTCAGAAACAGATCCAAGATCTTCATATCCTAGATCATTTGCAATTTTATTTGCAAGAGTGGTTTTTCCAGCATTAACTTCTCCATAAAAAGCTAATCTAATATTCTTCTTTTGCTTTTTATGAAAGATTTTTTGTATCCAACTAATAGCCAAATATAGACCTCCATAAATAAAATCTATTTTTTTAATCATAAGGAGTATTAATATCCACATATTTTCCCAATATGATTATTTACATTAACAATATTCACAGCTTTTCGTGTAAAAAGAAATGTATACAGTATACATATGTTTACTGTATTCACATTAATATTAAACACATTTGTGAATAATTAAGATTAATTTAAAAATAAGCATTTAAAGAAATCAAGAAGTTCATATTTTTTTATTATAATATATTTAAATAAATTGTATTTAATTAATCTATAATTTTTAATGTGAATATAAAAATATCAAAAAAACATTTTCCTGTCCGCTCTACTAAAAAGAAGGAAGGAGAAGCCTTCTTTTCACTTATACACAAATTTCTCCAATCTTCACGTTATTTCACAATATTTTTGTGAATATGTAAACATAAAAAGGCCGTTGGACTCTAGATTCAAATCTCCAGTGGAAACAAAGGGGTTTTTAAAAGGCATTAAAAAATTCAAAGAAAAAAGCAAATTGAATTAAAAAAATTACAAAAAAATGGTCCTGTAGATCAATAATACAGGAAATTTTACGAATTTTTGTTAAAATAAGCTTATAATATAAAAAAAATATACTCACAATATAAAAAAAATATACTCACCCCATTTCTTCCACTGGAAAGAGATTAATTATTTGGTACTTAAAATCATTAGAATAGTAATAATAATTAAAAAATCTTCTTTGGTAACTAAGATTCTATCTAATATATTAATCTTTTCCTTATTTTTTTCATAATTAATTTATTAAAATAATTATTATTTTCCACTAGAAGTAAATGGGTCTAATATGAAAACATATTGAAACCCTATTTATGATTAACATATGATAAATTTTAAAGAGATATTCACAATAAATGTAAAACCAGATAAAGTATTCACAAAGAATAATTAATTAAAAAAACACTAAAATAAGCTAATATCTAAATAATATCTACGTATTAATAACTAATTTATTTTAACTTACCTATATTTCTATTGGAGACGAACCCTTTGAGTAAGAGAAAAGTTAAAGTTGAAATGAGTGATGAAAATGAAAATAAGATAACCATCACTTATGAAGGCATTATAAATGAAAAAAGCCTAAATGATCTAATAACATCAGCAAATAGTATTTTAGGTAAAAATGCCCAAGAAATGGAGAAAAAGGAAGATGTTCCAATTGAAAATGCTTTAGATCTTCCGGTAATAGATAGGGTTCAACTTGTAATAGGGACAGCTTTTGGAATGGGATCTTGGTTTACGACAAATGATTTATGTGAATCCTATTATGATATATTCCAATCAAATCTTAAAATAACAACTGCAAGTACTTATTTGGCTAGATTACATAAAAATGGTTTATTAGAGAGAAGTGGTTCTCGAAATGAACGTAAATTTCAATTAAAACGCGAACTTCGAGAAAAAATGCCGAAACTAATAACTCAATAAAATATTTCCTTTTTTCTTATCTATTGAATACTTTCCTGTTTTTAGTATATTTTTTAGCTATTTCTAATTCCATGAAAAATAATTCATATAACATTTTGAATAACTTTTCCCCATATTTTGTCACAAAAATAATACCAGGAGCTGTTTTTATTAATCCTTTTTTTCGAAAAATTTGAAGATATCGTGATATTGTAATACTTGAGAAACCGGTCCAATCTTCTAATTCTTTTCTTGTACAAAAATCAGTTAAAGCTATTAATGTAAAAATAAGTCTCGATGAAAAAGTACTAAAACAATTTTGAGTGATTTTAACAATTTTTACTTCTTGATTCATAATGCTCAATAATATCTCTAGAATTATCTATTAAAAACACACCAGATTTCATTATAATTCTTCAATTATTAACTTTATTTCCAAAAGAAAATCATCAAAATTAGTACAATTATACGTTTCAATTATTAAATTTCTTTTTTGAAAAATAGGTTTTTTTTGATAATATTTATTGAATAATCTTAAATTTCCTATTCCTATTATCTTATCAAAAGAATTTTGTTTTATATGTTTCATTATTATTTGTAAGTTTTTCTCTCGAGATAATTTAGATAAGTCATTGGATCCGAGATATTGAATAAGAGGAAAAACTTCTATTAACTCGAGTGGTATAATACCAAAATAATCATCTAAAATCCAAATTTCATATTCAGTAAGAAAAACTTTTTCTTTTGCAACAAGTGAATTTATTTGTTGTAAAAAATTAAAAGTATCATCGATTACAATATCCAAAAGTGAAATAAGTAATAGATTTTTTTTCTTCTTCTGTAAAATATTTCCTATTTTTTTCTTATGAGCTAATACTTCTGGCCTAACAATACTATTATTGCTCACCATAAAGATTCCTTTCTGTTTAGAAAAAGGAGTATTTTTAATGAAAATCTGTGATTGATTTTTTAGAATATTAAAACCTCTTTTTATGAGTGGGTGAGCTAAAGCTCTTTTCTCAATTAACTCCCATAATGATCCTGTTCTAATAGCTTCCCGAATAAGTCTCATCTCTGCTTGACAAACATAAAGATTATGTTTTGCTAGAGCTTTCTTTTGTTCATTTTTGTTTTGTTGTAACAATTCAGTTGGGGTATATTGGTTACAAATTGAACAAGAACAGGGAAACTCTTCTAAATTTTCCAATAAATACGTTTGAGTGGAAGTAAAATACCGACCTTCT
>JAYEJY010000302.1:0-7654 GCA_034660795.1 Promethearchaeati archaeon
CCCAGCAGAACCCGAGGACATACCTACAATAATAATGCATGAAGGCGTTAACGAAGTAGGACATTTAGAATATGGATTAAAACAACCCCCAACTAAAAATCCAAATTATCTTATTATCGGCGCCAGTGAAAAAGAATATGATGGTTTCACAATGAGCTTAGGGATGAATCCCAACGCAGACCTTATCTTACCTATGCCATCATGGATCTCTCGTTCCGGGAAAGTGCATACATCAGAAAAAAGAGAATTACAAGTAAAAGCAATTACAGAAGAAGAATCAATTGTAAAAATCCTCAAAGAATTCTTTTAATATAAAAAAAGAGTAATTTCCCTTAAGGGAAAATTCCTCTCATTTTTATTATTTCCTCTAATCTTTTTAGACCAGCTGTGTAAGCTGCAATTCTCATAGGACATTCTTTTTGTCTTTTCAATTCCCAAACCCGATCAAATGCACGATTCATCTGCAATTTGAGTTTCTTATTTACTTCTTCTTCTGACCAATAATAACATTGCATATTTTGTACCCATTCAAAATACGAGACGGTTACTCCACCAGAATTAGCGATAATATCTGGAATAACTAAAACACCTTTTTCTTCTAATATATCATCAGCTTCAGGAGTAGTGGGTCCATTAGCACCTTCAGCAATAATTTTTGCACGCACATCAGGCGCATTATTTTCAGTGATTTGATTTTCTAAAGCACACGGTGCAACAATATCAACATCCGCTGTTAGAATTGCATCGTTAGCTTCATCTAAATCAGCAATGTGTTTAGCATTAGGAAATCCTTCGAGTGTTCGTTTTTTTCGGAAATATGTAATGAGTTTGTTCATGTCTATTCCTTTTTTGTTGACTAAACCGCCACCAAAATAATCTGATACTGCGACTACTGATATACCTTCTTCTTGGTAGAATTTTCCGGTATTTGAACCGACATTACCAAATCCTTGGATAGCAGCAGTACATTCATCTGGTTTAAGACCAAGTTTTTTCAAAGCACTAACTGTGTGATGGCGGACACCATTGCCCGTAGCATATGATCGACCTAAGGAACCCCCAAAGTTTAGGGGTTTTCCAGTAACAGCTTCAAGACCATGAGTACGATTAATCATAGAATAAGTATCGACAAACCAACTCATGACTTGAGCATTAGTATTGACATCTGGTGCTGGTATGTCTCTTTTTGGATGGGTTATTTCCATTATACTATAAAAATAGCGACGGGATAACCGTTCAAGTTCATTCCTTGTTAAATCATGAGGTTCTACAATAACACCACCCTTACCACCACCATATGGTAACCCCGCAACAGCACATTTGAAGGTCATCCAAGCAGCTAAAGCTTTAACTTCACTTAAAGAAACATTAGGATGAAATCGTACACCCCCTTTTGCTGGGCCTAAAGCTGTACTATGTTGAACTCGAAAACCAGTGAACACGTTAATTGAATCATCATCCATTTTTATTGGAAGTGCAACTTTTAATTCTCGTTCCGGTTGTTGTAAAATTTTATGAACTTCAGGGTCTAACTTAGCAACTTGTGCAGATTCATTTAATTGATCTAAAAAATTTTCATAAGGGTCATCATTTTTGGTAATTTTCAACACCATCCATTAAATAAATTCCAACACTGCAAAACTATTCATATAGTTTTTTATTAACTTTTTACAGTTAAGAGGTGTAGATTAATTTTTTTCATTCTTTATGAATAAAAAGCAAAAGAAAAAAGAAGAGAATTACCTTTTCCACAATGTTATTCGCACGATAATTATTATAATAAAAGGTAAAGCTAGTAAAATACCTCCAGCTAACCACCAGTACCAAATTGTATCTCCACGAATCGGAATATTTATCCTTGAAGTTGTTGGGATTTCATTGATATTGAAAAGTGTCGATTCACCATCAATGGTAAATTTTTCATTATTATGATAGTAAGATACAGTGAAATCAGAAAATGACGCTTGTCCTGGAGTTGTACAATTGAATACAAACCAAAAAGTGGCTAGTTGAGAAGGCTCAAATAACGCCCAGCTAGCATTAACATAAGTATTGTTCCACCAAAATAGTGGTTCTGTTGCGTTTGTTAAGAAATATTCTATGGCATTATAATCAGAAAAATCTTGGGATACATTATTAAGATTTGTAATGTTTAATTCCTCACCGCTTGGTGCTTGAAATGTGAGGGATACATTATGTAAAGGATCAGTAGAATTTAATTTATTATTTATAACAACTGTAACATTGGCTTCTTCTCCAACGACATAGGTATAGCCTGTCTCACAGAACATATACACAAAAACTGAATCAACTTCAAGAATTGTTGAACTTGTTGGTAAGTAATTAATTGCTATTATCAAACTTAATAGGAGCGCTAAGCTATATTGTATGAATTTATATTTCTTCAAGGATCGTCTCACCAAGTCTTGTTCATTTGTTTTGCAGATTTTGATATTAATAAATGATTCGTAGAAATGGAAAATTCAGCTAAAAGTTCAAAAAGGTGATTAATAAATATTAAAGAAGTTTGCAGAAAAAAGACGCTTTCGAAGTTTTTTTATATCCTTTATAATTAGAATTTTATAAATAATATGTAGGTATAATTAAATAATTATATACCATAAGAAATAAACTTAAATTGTAAAACCTTTACTGACATATAATAGAGAAGTAAAGGTTTATCAGATCCATAGAAGGTGTAAAAGTGCAACGTAAGACCCCTGATGACGAAGTTTCAAGAGAAGATTTGCTATCAGTAATCGGTTTTGGATCTTCAGGTGGAAGAAATACAGAGCTAAATAGTTTATTAAAAGAATTAGAATCCTCTGTACCAGAAATCGAAGCTGCTGCTGTAGTTAGTGTTGAAGGTTTACCTATAGCATCCGCACTTCCAAGAGATATTGAAGAGACCAGACTAGCAGCCATGACTGCAGCAATGTTATCACTTGGTGAAAGAGTTATTGAAGAAATGCGGAAAGGACAAATTGAACGAGTTTTTGTAGAAGGATCTGAAGGTACAATAATTTCGATGCAAGCTGGACCGAATGCAGTTTTAACAGTAAGCTCTTTAAAAGACGCCAAACTAGGTCTAATCTTTCTCGAAATGGGTAGAGCTGCAAGAAAAATTGCAGATTTATTATAATGGAATATTTCCATTTTCTTTTTCATTTTCAGTATAATCCATAAAAGATTATTTAAGGTAGGTTAAACTTTAATTATCTCTTAGAATTATTATAGTACTGATGAATAATTTCGTAATCTCAGGATAGCATTATTGCTTTCTACAGTAATATCATTGAAACACAAATGAATATATAGGATTGATAATAATTCAATTCTGTTCCTATGTTTATAAGGGATATACCATGAAAATACTCTCACCTATTTATCGTATATATGAAAAAATTCTCTGGAAACAAATCAAAAAAAACAAGAAACCACATCACATTGGCGTAATATTAGACGGTAATAGACGTTATGCTCGTTCCAAAGGAATGGATGCAAAAAAAGGGCATAAATACGGTGCAGAAAATGTTGAAAAATTATTACGATGGTGCTGGCAACTCGATATTAAAATCGTGACGTTATATGCTTTCTCAACTGAAAATTTCAATCGAACAACAGAAGAAGTGGAAGCTATTATGCGCCTTTTAACAGAAAAACTGCATAAAACTATCACGGAACCCTTGATTCAAAAAAATAAAGTACAAGTATTAGTCATAGGTAGAAGACAGAACCTTTCAGAAAAAATTAACAATTTAATTGATAATATTGAAGAAAAAACAAAAAAGTATGATAATTATAAATTAAATATTGCTATAAGCTATGGTGGAAGAGCAGAAATTGTAGATGCAGTTAAACAGATTGGGAAGAAAATTAGAAAGGATCAATTACAGATTGAAGATATTAATGAGAAAACTATCAGTCAGCATCTATATACCGCTGGTATGCCAAATCCTGACTTAATTATCCGGACATCAGGTGAAGAACGGTTGAGTGGATTCTTACTCTGGCAAAGTGCATATTCAGAATTATATTTTACAGATATTTTTTGGCCAGCTTTTCGAAAAATAGATCTTTGGCGAGCCATAAGAACATATCAACAGAGAGAAAGAAGATATGGGCAATAAAGAGAAAGAATAATGATTACTTATTAAGGTGTAAGACAAATGTTTAATCGAATCGGGAAAGCATTAAGAATTGTTTCAGATGAGAAAAAGAAAAAGATAGCAGTTATCATTGATGGGCCTTCTCTTATACCAAATTTTGAACTAGAGAACCTAAAGAAATTGAAGAATGCATTGAATCAAATTGGTGTAGTGAAAATTGGGAAGATAATAAGTAACAGGCAATTAACAAAAGATGAATTGAATAAAATTCACAGTCAGGGATTTCAACAAGAAATAGTTACAAGTGATATTCCACTTTATGTCACATTAAGAGCTATGGAAATACTTCCATCTGAAGTATATGATATTATTGCTATAGGTACTACTGACCCGATTTTTTTCCCATTATTTAGTAGGATCAAGAAAGAAAAGAATGTAGCATTGATTTCTTGGAAAGAAAAAATTACAGAATCAATGGAATCTATGGCTGATTACATTATCTATTTGGACCTCTTAGAATAAGTGAAGGAAAAGAAAATGTCTAATAAGGAATCAAAAAAACAAAAACAAATGCATATTATAGAAGGGGAGAAATTACAATTAATTGCTTTGAAATTTACAAATGGTTTCTTTATTACAATATGTCATTTAGATGAAGGAAAATTGGGTACGATGGCATTAAGTTTACCAGTTACACCCTTAATGGGTATTTCGAGAGAAAGAAAACAAAAAACAAGATCTTCAAAAAAAGGCATAACCAGTACCACAGTAATTGGTAGTCGAAATGAAGTAATTACAAAAGCTTTAGCAGAGAAAATCACATTAAATTCGGGAAAAATGGTTTATCTCTCAACACATTTTAAAGACCAAGATGAGGAAATGACAAAAGAAGCACTGAATTTATTAGAGAGCTATTTAGAGAAACATCTTTAATTGAAAAACTATCCAAAAAAACCCCTTTATAAGAGCTGCCTCAAACAAAATTTCTTTTAATGCCAAGAGCAAAGGTTATTTATATTGCTAGTAAAATTATTCAATAATAAGATAATTAAAAAAGAAAATATATGTATCATCTGTTAAATTATTAATATTGGAGAAAAAAACAAATGCCTACTATGAAATTTTATGAAGTTCTCGAAGATGGAACATTAGATGAAGAAGAAGGATTCAACCCTGAAAGTAATAAAGTCATGATTGTTGTTGATGATCAATTTAAACGTATTTATTTATGGAAAGGTACTAATTCAGGTATAAAGAAGAAATTTATCGGGAGTAGAGCTGCAGCTGAATTACGAAAAACATATTATGGTTTCTCTTATCGATTATCTGTAATTGAAGAAGGGGATGAAACTCAAGAATTTGAATTCACTATTAAACGATCTCGTGGGGAAGCAGATGTGGGTGTTATTGATGACGATAAAAGAGGGATACCTAACTCACCAACTGAAATGGGTTTAAATGAGGGTGTTTCCATCAAACTTCGTGGTGAAGAACCTGCAAAACCAATCATGTATTCAGATAATGATAAAGCAGGAATGTCACAATTTGCTGGAGCTCCAAAAGAACAAAAGCAAAGCAGTACAGCTAAAAAACCACGACCAAAGAGACCCGAACCAGAAAAACAAAAAGCACGAGGAAGACAAAGAACGATTCTTAGTGAAATGATGGATGGCTCAGAGCCAAAAATAATTCGTCCCAAACCCGGATCCCATACAGCTAGAAAATATAAACAACAACCAGCAACAGAGGCACAAAAAACTGAAAGCAAGCCTCAAGCAAAAGCTCAAGCTCAAACTCAAGCTCAACCAGAACAAGCTCCAAAACCACCTCAACCACCACAACCTACAAAACAAAAATTAATGTCAGAAGTTGATCCTAAAGCAGCTTTCTCAATGATAAAAGAATTAGGAGTCCCTGCTGGCTATGAAAGAGATTTAGTTATTGTCGGGACTGGCGTTTACAAACAGCAAGGAGGAGAATTCCTTGTACCACCAAATCCACCTGAAGGAGTCTTTTTAGCGCCGGATAGAGTTCCAAGACTTATTATTGAAAATGGTGTCGTAAAAGTAATAGAAGTATTGAAAAAATTACCAACTGAAAAAGATAAAAAGAAGGAAGATATTCAGTTAGACCAAGATATAGAAGACCTTATGCATACATTCCAAATTGAGATTGAATAATATAATATCTTAGTGAAAATATGAAGTGTTAATAAAATGTCTATCAAAGTTCCTCCAGATAAAGCTCAAAAATTAGTTGGGGTATTACAAAAAATTACCAAAGAAACAAAACTTGGAGCCCTTGCAATAGTTTCTGAAGCAGGAGAAAGAGTGGCATTCTTTGCTCAAAATAAGGAAATTGACCCAGTAGAACTTTCAGCCGTTGCTGCAGCATTAGTATCTACCAGTAAATTAGCTGTAGATCGCTTATCTTTCAGCCCTCTCCAAGACATTATACTCAGAGGTAAAAACGGTTTTATGGTTATGAAGGATTTAGGGCGATTTTATCTCATCGGAGGTTCAACCGACCAACAATCCATGCCAATAACAGTTAGGAGTCTTTCACAACACGCACCCACTTTATCAAGTATTATGCAAGATATTCCAACACCTTAAAGCTTTATTTAACGATAAGAATATTATTCTGGATAATCTATTTATCCAGCTCTTTTTTTATTTAGCAATTAATGAGTTTAATAGATAAAAGTATTTTTTAATTCAACAGACCAATATAGATTCATAAGAGCCTATTAAAGACAAAGAACGAGAAATATGCTATGATAAAAAATGCTAAGAAAAAGAATCGCTTTATCAAAGATCCTGTACATGGTTATATATTCATTAATTCACTTGAAAAAGAATTAATTGATAACAAATATTTTCAAAGACTTCGGAGAATAAAACAATTATCTGGTTCAGAATATGTGTATCCAGGTGCCAATCATACAAGATTCGAACATTCATTAGGTGTCAAATTTTTAGCAGAAAAAATGGCTCGTTCATTACAAAATGACGAACATACAGATATTTCAGAACATGAAATAAACCTTGTTAAAACAGCAGGATTATTACATGATATTGGTCATGGGCCATTCTCCCATACTTTTGAAGCGCTTTTAGCTAAAAACGGAAAACATCATGAGGATCTCTCTACCTGGATTATCAGAAATTCCGTGATTAAAGATATTTTACAAGATAATGGATTAAAGGTGGATGTTGTCTGTGGGTTAATTGCTGAAGCTAAAACAATAAAAAATAAGCATTATTTAAACCAAATTATCTCTAGCTCCTGCGATACTGATAAAATGGATTTTATCATGCGAGACACATATCACACAGGAGCTGAATATGGAAATATCGATATTATGAGAATTTTGTACACAATGGGAGTAATAGAAGGTAATTTAGCAGTTAATTATTCTGCTTTACAAGCTCTTGAAGCTTTTCTCATTGCTCGAGTTGAATCTTTTAGAACCATCTATTTTCATAAAGTTTCAAGAGGATCACAGCTCATGGTAGTAAAGGCTATGGAACAAGCTGATGAAG
>JAYEJY010000303.1:0-7621 GCA_034660795.1 Promethearchaeati archaeon
GTATGAAAGTAAAAGGGGGACAGACTTTTTTCTTTGTATGTAATATGTTATATTCTATTTCCATATGCCTTATCCTTCTCTTTATTAGAAATAATGTCCAAAAAGATCTATTAAAAGACCTTTTAAAGAGAGTACCGAAAGTATTAGAAAAAATATTAATAAAAAAAAATGATTTTATACTAGTTCAGTAAAAACTTCAGATTCATATTCATAAACATTTATTCGCTGGAATGGTTGATGTTGCAATTTTTCATTAATCCTTAACATATGTTTATTACTTTGAGCATTACCTGTTCTCCAGATTTTCGCATCAGTTTCTTCTAATAGTTTTTCTAACATTTGATATTTTAAGGTAAGTCCAAGATTGTAACCACGATGTTGATGTAAAATTCCCGTATCGTCCTGTATCGCAATATGGGGTTGAAATTTATTTACAAAAGTACAGGTCATACCTATTGGATTATTTGTTTGTTTTTCAAGTACAACAAAAGTAAGAACTTCATTCCCCAAATTAATCCTTCGTTCTAATCCTCTTTGGTATCGTTCAAGGGGGAGCTCTTCTTTATCATAACTTAATTCTTCTACCGGCATATCATTCCAAATACTTTCAACCATTTTTACAAATTTTTTAAAGTTAAGGAAAAGAGAATGTTTAAGATTTTTAATAAAAAGAAATTCATATCCTCTCTTGTTTGCATTTTTTCGTAATGTTTTTGCTGTTTGTGATACTTTTTTTCTATTAAATTTAGTTAAATCAGCAATACTAATGATTTCTTGATAGCTTTTTTCTTTCCCAAAATTTTCTATAAAAAAATATCCTGGAGTATCAAGGAAAGCATCTGTCGTTATTTTTGTGATTTGAGCTGGTATTTCTTTTACTAATTCCCTAACGAGTCTCGTACCATAACCTTTTCGTCGTTCATTCCGAGTTATATAAGTCCAAAAATAGCCTTTATCTAAATTATCATATTTGATTCGCCATTGCAAATAACTATATCCAATTATTTTTTCTTCTGAATCTATAGCTAAAACGTACTTCCGTTTAATTTCTGGAACAAATGGAAATACCCAATATTTTTCAAAATATTCTCTTGTTGGAGGATTTTCTAAATAGATTTCCTTATGATTTTCTTGAAATAGCTGTAATAAATTATTAAGATATTTTGTGGGAATTTCTTCTTTATATCCCTTAACAAATGTTATTTCTTTCATCGTCGTCACATTAAGGTATTTTTTATATAGTTTTTAAATAAATTGTTTTTTAATTTAAGTTTTTCATAATAATCTCTTATCTTGAATTATCATACTTGATTAATCTAGAATAGTGATATTACAGAATTGTTAAGTTAGAGAATTTTTATTAATGAATTCTTAAAAGCAAATAATAAGAAAAAAAAGGGGGATAAAAATGACCAAGAAGGAAAATATTCAAAATGAGAAAATAAAAATAGGCATCCCCCGCGGATTAATTTATTATCATTACCCAAAATTAATTGATACTTTTTTCAAAGTATTAGGCGCAGAAATAATATATTCCCAAAAAACCACTAAAAAATTGTTGTTAGAAGCTTTACTGTATGCTTCAGATGAAGAATGCTTTTCTGCAAAAGTTTTTATGGGCCATGTCAATGATTTACGGAAAAAAGAATTGGATTATATTTTTCTTCCAAAGTTTCATGGAAAACATAAGTCAGATATTAATTGTCCAAAATTTATCGGCTTACCTTATGTATTAAAAGCAATATTTGATGATTTACCACCTCAGCTCGGTTATTATCATTCAAGAACAAAAGCTAATCATAGAATAATGCATTTAATGAAAATTTTTCTAAAAACTGGTTGGAAAGTTACAAAAAATCCTTTTAGAATAATTAAAGCTATTTACAAAGCATTTTTAGCTCATAAAGAATATGAAGAACAAATAAGATTAACAAAAAATGAGTTAAAAATGTGGGAAAGAGATAATATTCGAAAATGCATAAAATGTGATCATTACATCAGGTCAAATAGAAAAAGATGTCCAAAATGTAATTTTATTAATAAAATTTATAAAAAAACAGATGCTGTAGATGTCATCAAAGTTGCATTATTAGGTCATTCTTATGTTTTAGAAGATCCGATTCTTTCATTTCAAATACAAAACCGCTTAAAGGAATTAGGCGTAGAATGTATTACTTCTGAAGAGCTGCCAAAGAACATAATTGACCAACAACTTGAGAAATTATATAGTCGATTATATTTTAAAGAAGAGCGGCGAATTGTGGGGACAGCACTTTATTTTCTTGAAACGAAATCAGTCGATGGTATTATACAATTAATACCTTTTCCATGTGGACCATCTGCTGTCAGCAGTGAAATAATAATGCATTATGGTAAAAGATATGAAGATACTCCTCTCTTACAATTAATGGTTGATGATAATACTGGGGAAGCTGGCTTTCAGACAAGATTAGAAGCTTTTGTTACCATGTTACGACGAAAGAAATTTGCAAAAATAGATAACAAAAACTTGATACTGGAAACTAGCGTACCTGTAAAAGGAAAATATTTCGATGGAGAAGAAAAATCTGAAATTAAGGAGGCAGGATTTTCATGATTACCTATCCCCCTTTCGGACCATCTGGTTATACTTTTTTAGCCGGCTTACGTGATATTGGGAGAACTGATGTTATTCATCTGCATCGTCCTACTCAAAAAATGATTAATTTGGGTGTAAAACATAGTCCAGAAACAATTTGTACCCCACTGAAATATTGTGTTGGTGCCTTAGCTGAAGGTGTGAAAAAAGGAGCAGATGAAATAGTTTTCCCTGCTGGGACAGGAACATGTAGGTTTAGTACATATTATGAAATGATACGGCTTATCTTAGAAGACATGGGTTTTACAGATATCACTTTTCATACTTTTGATTACCATTTACCATTGGATTTACTAAGAGTTTTCAAAAAAATTAGCAATAATAAATCATTTGGGGAGATTTTTAGTGCTTTATTAAGAGCTGGTTTAAGAAATCGTCTTTTAGATTATGTAGATGAAAAATTGAATTATTATCGGGCTTTCGAAACAACAAAAGGAGTTTCTGAAAAGACTGCTGAGAAAATGTATAAGTTAATAATTGATACTAAACGCAGTAGGAAATTAAGGAGGTTATATAAAACAATAGAAGAGACATTTGAAAGAGAGGTAGATATAGACATTGTATCGGATCCAATAAAAGTTGTAGTAGTAGGTGAAATTTACGCTGTTTTAGAACCCGGTATGAATCAAGACTTGAATAAAAGAATTAATGAATTAGGAGTAATAGCAAAAACAGGTGTAACGCTACGAAAATATACTGATATTGGTGCTATCATTAACCCCTTTATAAAACGTCCACATAAAGTTGCAGCCAGAGCAGCTAAGAAGTATTTACCATACTATTGTGGTGGTGATGCTCAACATACTATAGGTGACGCTATCCTCTATAAGAAAAAAGGTTTTGATGGTCTAATTCAATTATACCCAATGACTTGTATGCCTGAATTAATGGCAAAAGATATCTTACCCAAAGTTCAGAAAGATATTGGAATGCCAAAATATTCGATTGTTTTTGATGAAAAAGCTGATGGAGCAGCTATTCAAACAAGAGTTGAAGCTTTTATTGGAATGTTAAAACGGAATAAATATTTGAGTTCAATTGAGGGTATTGGAGCCGAAATAGAAACTACGTCTTGTCAAAACTGTAAAATAACTTTCAATGCTACAAACCGATTTTGTCCAAATTGTGGAGAAAAATTATAAAAAAATTAGTGGAATAGAGAATGATTGAGAATAAAGAATACTATCTGGGAATTGATATTGGTTCAATTACTGGGAAAATCGCGATAATTGATCAAAAACATAAACTACTTGAAAGTGTTTACCTTCGGACAGAGGGAAAACCAATTGAAACAATTAAACAAGGGTTGAGAATAATCAATGAAAAAGTTGGGGATTTACCCATAGCTGGTGCTGCGACAACAGGTTCTGGAAGAAAACTCATCCAAAAAGTTGTGGGAGCAGATATTGCTAAAGATGAAATAAACGCTCATGCAGCTGCAGCAGTTAATTTCTGTCCTGATGTTCAAACAGTTATTGATATTGGTGGGCAAGATTCTAAGTTAATAATAATAAGAAATGGATGGCCAGTTGATTTTGCAATGAATAGTATTTGTGCAGCTGGGACAGGCTCATTCTTAGACAAACTTGGGGACCAATTAGGTGTAGACATAGATGATTTTGGATCATGTGCAGTACAATCTAGTAACCCCTCGATAATTTCCGGTAGATGTACAGTTTTCGCAGAATCTGATATAATTTCAAAGAAAAATACCGGACATAAAAAAGAAGATATTCTCATGGGTCTTTGTTATCGCTTAGTTGAGAATTATAAAACCAATCTTGCTCGAGGGAAAACAATTCTACCACCGATCATTTTTCAAGGAGGGGTGGCAAGAAATGAGGGAATAATAAAAGCATTTGGTGAAATCTTTAATGATGAATTAAATGGTGGAAAAATAATTATACCTAAAAATCATGGAGTTATGGGAGCTATTGGTGCAGCGATTCTTGCTCATGAGGAAATGCAAATCAGGAACTATAAAGGTGAGAATATAACAAGTACCTATGATGGATGGTCTATACCAGATATTAATTATACCACTCGAAGTTTCAATTGCCGTGGGTGTGAAAATCTATGCGAAATAATTGAAATTAAAAAGAATGGTAAAATCTTGGGTCGTTGGGGAGGAAAGTGTGATAAGTGGGATGTTTAATTTTTTATTAGGTCTTTAAAAATAGATAATAAAATAATTTAAAATTAATTAATAATACTCTACCTTAGTGTTTGGTATAAAATGTACTTTATGGTGGATAAAAATGTTTGAGAATAAAGCAAAAAAGAAGTTAATAAAAAACGCATTGCATCTTATTGATAAATGGTTAGATTTTCAAATATATATTAATGAAATTCCCGGAACTGCAGCTGGAATATTTGTTGATGATGAAATTATTTTCAAAAAAGAATATGGTTATGCAGATAAAGAAAAGAAAGTTCCGTTAACAGCTGACCATTGGTTCCGAATAGCCTCACATTCTAAACTTTTTACTGCAACAGCAATAATGAAATTATACAGTGAAGATAAACTTTCTTTGGATGATAGAATTTCAAAACATCTTCCGTGGTTTATTTCTGAAGAAGATGAGAATTTACAAAACGTTAGAATACGTCATTTATTAACTTATTCAAGTGGTATTTCACGAGATGGGAAAACAGCTCATTGGAATACTTATGAATTCCCAGAATTAGAAGATATAAAAAAACAAGTACAAAAAGGCATTAGTTTTTTCGAAGCTAGTGAGATTTTAAAATATTCCAATTTTGAGTTTACTATTCTGGGGCAAATAATAGAGGTGGTTACTGGGAAAACATATCATGAATATATTCGTCAAGAAATTCTTGATCCATTGGAGATGAAGAATACTTTTACTAAACTTACTGAAAAAAATATCGGTAATCATGCGCAAGGTTATGGCATAAAATTCCCAAAGGAAAAACGAAAAAAACTCCCTCATATCCCCGCAAAAATCATGCATGCAGCGACAGGATATAGTAGTAATGTCTCCGATTTAATGAAATTTTATCAAGCACATTTTTTTGAAAATGAAAAGCTCTTACCGGATCAAGTTAAACGTGAAATGCAAAGAATCCAATTTAAATCAAAAGATGATGAAAGGGGTTTAGGATTTGGTATTACAAATGTACAGGATATGAAAATTATTGGACATGGAGGAGGTTATCCGGGCTTTATTACACGCTCCGGATTTATTAAAGGTGAAAAAACCATCGTAGTAATACTAACTAATGCCATCGATGGACCTGCAAAAACACTTTTCCAAGGAATTATTAAATTAATAAGATATTTAATTGAACAAAAAGAGACATTAGTAAATGAGAAGGATGAGAAAAATTTTGAAAAAATAATTGGATTTTATCAATCCGATTGGGGTATAACGTTATTTAGTCAAATTGGGTCTAAACTTGTTGGGATTGATCCACATAATTCAAATCCCGCTGAAGTTATACAAATATATAATCATATTACAGAAAACACCTTCAAAGCTCCAAAAAATAGAGCATTTGCTTCACCTGGCCAAGAAATAAATTTTATTGAAGACTCAAATGGTCAAATGATTTTCATTGATAGTCATGGTGGTAAAAATCCAACATTTAAATTCGATTATTAAATCATAGCTTTCTAAAATAGCAAATCTAATTTAAGATTCATAATATTTTACTAGCAGAAGCATTTATTACATAAAAAAATATCATAGCACCTTAATGGAGTAATAATGTAGTGATTCAACATGGCTGAAAAAGCTCAAACACCATCACCATAATCAGAAGAAGTCTGTCCTGAGATAGAATTACATGAACCAATAGAAACAACAAAAGCTCTGGATACTCTATTTCGTGATCTTGACAAATCAACCATTGCCTCAATAATAATTGGAACAATATTGCTTATCGCTTTCTTTATCGTGGAACATACAACTAATATCTCAGAAATTGGTACAATGATTTTTGCAATTATAACGGATTTAGTTTTAGTATTTGGGACTTCCGAACTAATTATACTTGGTGTAAAAGGGATAGCAGATAAATTAAATTTCTCTTCATATTTTGGTGGTATCATAAGTTCAATTGGTGCAGCTTTGAGTGAATTAGTCATAGTTATTATTCTTCTCATTCAAGGTCACCAAAAAATACAAACAGGGGATTTAGAAGAAATCGCAGCAGGGAATGAATTAATTCTAACTTCAATGGTTCTTGTCTTAACTACTGTTTTAATCAATATGCTGTTTTTAGGCATTGCAATGATTTTCACAACGAGAAAAAGCAGCTTTAAATTACCTATTGAATTAACCTTCTTAGAATCAAATCTCGTTATAGGATTAATTGCTTACTCCTTTTTACTAATGTTATATGGATTTACTGAAAAAATTTTAGAATTAGATGGTGTTATTTTTAGTACCATCTTTGATCGTTTTATTGAGAGTATTATTGGATTTTCTTTAATAATTATTTATGTTTTATTCCTAATTTTTCTCTATCGGCGTATGAAATCAGGACTGAAGATATATCAACCATCTATTTCTGATTATTTTAATGATGAAGAAAAACATAATGCAAAAGTATCAGAAGAAAAATCAAAATTAGAGGAAAAAAGTAGAAAGAAGAAAAAAGAGAAAGAAGCATGTGAAGAAGAAGATCATAATATTATTTCTTTCCGACGATTTCCTTGGATTGTTGTTATTATCCTTTTTGCAATAGGTGTTGCTGGTGTTATTTTTGGAGGAGATGTTTTAGCTACGGGTATTGAAAAGGGGTTAGAAATTCCTCAATTTGAAAATATTCCAATTTTAGTTTATTCGGTGACAGTAGGGTTGGTATCTTCTTCACCAGAATTGATAGTCACTTTTAGAGGATTAACTCATAAAAACAAAGAAATACAACAAATAGGATTAATAAATCAAATATCAGCGATAAATCAAACTTTTTTCATTCTTTTCGGTTTCCCATTTGTGCTATCAGGTTTAATAG
>JAYEJY010000304.1:0-7484 GCA_034660795.1 Promethearchaeati archaeon
ATAAGAATAGGAGAATTAATAGCATGGTACGTTTTTTTCAAGATAGTTTGTATCTTCTCAGTCATTTTGATAATTTTTGATGAATTTCCTAAAAATTTAATTTTTTCTGAAGTACGAATTGCTAATGGTAACTTGAGACGGGTAGCAATACTTTGTTCTAATGCCCTAGGATTTAAGCCTACATCTTGGGCTATAACAATCCCTATATCGCTTCCTTGCCCTATCCAACGTTTTCGTGGGTTAGTTGAGCTCCCAACTTTAATCTTTCCAGCAATAGCAGTTAGATACACATAGGCTGTTTTATTCCAGCAATATTGTTTAGCTTCTGGGCTGGAGGGGTGACAAAAATCGCCCCGACAAAAGATACGACAATTATAAAAGTCCCTATTCTCACATTCATGACATTGATTTTGTTTGAGTGGGAGTTGAGTATTATCTGGACATAGCACTCTTTTCCCGTCTTTATTGATATACCCTCGACAATAATATTGGCTATTTTTAGAAATCTTGATATTGATTGGTTTACCTTTTTTCAATTCTAGAAAAGTTGGTTCACTTATTTCCTCATGAGAGGATTTAAGACCTAACATTGGAGAATAGGGATCTTTCCCTTGCCATCCAAAATAAAACACAAATTGCTTCATAGATTGTCAACAAAATAATCCAGTATTTATTGTATAAGAAAGCGTTCATTTAAAATAAATGTTTCAATTATAATAAAAATAAGATAAAAGTGATAAACAATGTCGAGAACAATGATACTCTGTCATGGGGATTGTGATGGAATGATTTCCGGTGCCCTAGCATTAGCAGCTAATCCAGGCGCAAAAATTTGGCTAACAAATCCTGTGAATCTTGATAAAGCATTAAGTGGAATCAATAATAAACTAAAAAGAATTATAATTACTGATATCGCACTGAATGAAGGAAGTATAAAAGATACCTTTAAAGAAATGAAACGACTGAAAAAACAAGGAACAGAAATTATCTATATCGATCATCACCCCTTACCACCGAAAATCAAGAAAAAAGATATACCAGCAACAATGGTTATACATGAAATGAAAGGTGCTGCTTCGGAATTAACTTATTTACACTTTGCCGATGAATTAAGCTGGAAATATAAAATACTTGCCGCCATTGGTGCTGTTGGTGATTATGAAATGGATTCGCTGTTCGCTCAAGAAGTTATGAGGGATTATGATGCCCGGAGTATTACTTTCCAAGCAGCTTTATTAGTACAATCTCTTAGTGAATTCCCAAGCAGTGAATATTTACAATTCAAAAAGAGTATAATCGAGCGATTAGCATTAGGTGTTCTTCCAAGTGAATTAAATAGTATTGTTGAATACGCCCTTCGAGGGAGTCAAATTGAAACATCAGTTAGGGAATATGTTCACAAAAATGCCCGGAAAAAGAAAAATCTTGGATATATACTGGATATTCCAACAGGCGGTGGGTTTGTAGGAAAAGGTGCTTTATTCGCTGCGTCTTCAACTAATAAACCAGTTGGGGTGTGTGGGAATTCAAAAGGTGATATCATATCAATATCTATAAGACGAAGAGACAATTCTATTGATTTAAATAAAATAACTCGAAATGCAGTTGATGATATAGGAAAATCAGGAGGGGGACACCCATCTGCTGCTGGAGCAACGGTTAAACAAGACGATTGGGAGAAATTCCTGGATTTATTAGATTACGAGCTTGAAAAACAACTTGAGTAATAAAAGAAGGTAGAACGATGCTAGAAATAACTTCCTTAGCTGAATTTCCAGAAATATTGGAAAAAATAGTTACGGCTTTAATAAAACAAAAAAATCTCAAAAAAGAATCAGTGTTTTTAAAGCCAAATATGGGGTATCCTAAAACTGCTCCTTTTACAACTTCTAAAGAGATTATTCTAAAAACTGTCAAGGAAATGAAAAAAATTGGTTTTGAAAAAGTTTTCATTGGTGAAGGGTCAACCAGTAAGAACTCTTCTCTTGAAAATTTTAAAAGCAACAATATTTACAATGCTCTTAGTGATGATGAAGTAATCTTCATTGATTTAGCAAAGGAAGAAGCAGAGAAAATAAACATAGGGATTAAAAAGTATCATTATCTCCCAAAAATATTGAAGAATATGGATTTCAGGATATCAATGCCTGTCATAAAAATGTATTCAGATGATAATGGAGAATATTTTTTGTCAAATGCTTTAAAAAACAACTTTGGTTTACCACCTAAAGAGCCTTATAAAGCTTCAAAAGAATCTTATATGCGCGATAAATTACATAATAATTTGCATCAGTCAATAGTTGAATTACATTATTGTGTGGAAAAATACGCTCCTTTTCATTTGTACATTTCTGATGGAATCCAAATTTTGAATGGTTTTGCAGCAAAAGGAAAAACTGTTTCTTGGGGAAAAATTATCCTTGCAACAAATCCAATTAAAGCAGATACCTTTATCGTTGAACAGTTTAATAAACCAATACCAAGATTCCTCAAATTATTACAGCATGAAGATGAATAAAAATTTACTAACCACAAGTTAATGATAATAAATGAGGTCCAGAGCGATCAGTTCCGGGATCTACGAAAGTTATATATTGAATATATTTGTAGAAATTAAGATTAAAACATGCTGTATGGGTATGAATCGGTTGAGTAGAATAATCTAACTGGGTACCTAAATCAATTTCAGTAATTTTACCATAAGGAGCTGATGTACAGCCATTTGGACTATTAGAATTGTACCACCAATTATCTATATAGTCATGTCCTAATTCCCAAAATGAAGAGGATCCATCAGTGTAAGTTACGTTAAGAGTTAATGCTACACCATTGGTCGGAAATTCATCTCCCCAAGAACCAGCAAGGCCTAAAAGAAAGAGAAATCGAGCTTTGAAAGGTTGAGAAGAACGATCAAGTTGTTGAAATTTGGGTTGTTCTGTTAAGTTTCCTTCATTAGCATGGAAAATAACAATTTTTCCTGTTATATAAAATGGAACATATTGTGATTGATTAATAACTGGAAGATAGATATACTGTCCTTTTAATAACGGACCAAAAAGTGGACCTCCTGTTGTATTATAATTATTAGAGGGGCAACCTGGAACATCAATCGTTCCCTCAAATCCATTTGCTTGTAAATCAAACTTTTTAAAATCACTAATAAGATCTGAAAAATCTGCTTGGTCGTTTAACAGATCCCATTCACTATAATATGGTTGTTCTTGTCCAGAATAATATATTTCTAATCTATAATAAGTATCTTCAGAAATTGTTAATTCAATTTGATCTTCACCAGAAAGGTAGACTTCTTTCATTTTAGAAGGGGCAAAAACAGAATCTGAAGAACGAATAAAATCCCAGTCTCTATGAGCAGTCCAATAATTTTCGTCACTAATCAAGCCTTGTGGAGCAGTCCATACAATGATATTAGTAATCTCTATGCTGCTCGTTCCCGTATTTGCTACAAATAATTCCATCTTATCATATCGAGAATCCCTGTCAGTATCTTGAATTTTTGTGACAGAGGCAGTAAGTTTCGCTGTGTTAAAATAAGGAATAATGAGGAAATAGACAATACTAACAGTTGAAACAGTAAGGGCAATTAACAATAAAGCTGAAACTACGGGACTGATAGCTTTACGTTTTCGATATATTTTTTTCAATAAGTTTAACATATTTTTATCTCCACAATCTTCAGGATCTTCAGAGATGGTATCTCATATCTATAAATAAATACTGTCTAATTAAAATAAATGCTTTGCTTTATGTAACAAAAAAAGAGAGAACTTTTTTCTTAAATAATATAAAGAAAAAAGAAAGAAAAAATAAAAATTAACGGAAAGTGATTGAAAGCAAATGTGGACCAGAATTATCAGTGCCAGGATCGACAAAAGTTATGGCATCAATGTATTTGTAGTAATCAAAATAGAAACGTGTCGTATGGGTATGTATATGTGAATGTGGAGTATCAACTTGTGTTCCCAGATCAATTTCTGTGACTTTACCACTAGGAGCAGAGATACAGTCATCCCCAGGATTAGCACCATACCACCAATCATCAATGTAATCATGATCTAAATCATAGGTTTCTGTACTACCGTCAGTGTAATTTAGCATTAATCGTAATGCCCAACTATTAGAGGGGAATTCATCACCCCAGGAACCTGCTAATCCTAAGATGAAAAGTTTTTTAGCTCTCAAAGGTGCATCAAGTGTTAAATGTTGTCGTAAAGGTTGATTTGAGAGATTTCCATTAGGAGAATGAAAAACAACAACTTTACCAGTAATGTAAAACAGAATATCCGTTTCATTCAAAACAGGTAAATTCATATACGTTCCCATAGTTAGACTATAATCTCCTCCTGTGGTTACGTAATTATTTGCAGCTCTACTAGGATCATCAATAGTGCCTTCAAATCCATTTGCAGTTAAATCAAAAGTATCAAAATTTGTTATTATGTCACTAATATCAATTATTCCTTCAACAATTTTTACCCATTCTGTTCGGAATGGTTGCTCAGCACCTGAGTATATGATTTCTAATTGATAATAAGTATCCTCATAAATTGTTAAGCCTATTTGTTGTTCCCCTTGAATGGTTACTTCGGTAACCTCTGATTGCGAAATATAGGAATCATCTGGATTAGTAAATGTCCAACCAGTATGCTGTATCCAATTCTCAGAATTTCCAAGATCTGATTCGGTAGCAGTCCAAACAACTATTGAAGTAATATTTAATCCACTTGTACCTGAATTGGAAACTTGAAGCTCAATCTCATCATATAATGAATCTTTATCTGAATCACTTATCATTAAGATTTCCGCTTGAAGTTTACGTGTACTAAATAACGGTACAATGAGGAAGTAAATGATTGCAACAGCTGCTACTGTTAATGCTATCAAGAGAATTGTAGCAACAACCGGACTGATTGCTTTTCTTCGAGCATATAATCTTTGCAGTTTTCTATACATTTTACCTTACCAACTTATAGTTTAGAAGATAAATTCATCATTCTTCTTTATACTATCATAATATATAATTTTTAATAAAAATAAATCCTTCTTTTATAAACACCATTTTTACGCTTTTTTCTTTGTGATAGTTAAGAAAAGATTATGATTTGAAAACTTACTATTACTAATAATTAATTCGGGCGAATCAAAGAGATGCTGAAATTCCTCTGGTTCAAAGAGATAATAATAACGAAGAATTTTTTCTCCAGATGGTAATGTCCAAGGTACATAAATAGATTGTTTACCTGCTTGAATCTGTCCTCGTAAGTCTTCCTTAGCAAATCGCGGATGAGTTTTTTGCCAACAACTAACGAAAAGCTTCCCACCAGGTTTGAGAATCCTTGTAATTTCTGTCACAGCAGTTTTTCTCTCCCTTATTGATTGAAGATGATGAATAACCGCAATGACAATTATCGTATCAAATGATTGTGATTTGAAAGGTAAATCCAAAATAGTAGCATTAATTGACCCAAGAAGATATCCTTTCTTTTCCGTTAACTGGTTTTCTAAAGCTACTTGTAAAATATTATAAGATAAATCCAGGGCCACTGTTTCTATGTTTTTTTGAAGCAAACGTAGAGTATGTCGTCCGTTACCACTACCAAGATCTAGTGCTAGAGTTGTTTTAGGAAGGCTTTTTATAAATTCTTCAACTTCCTGCCAAGGCCAAGATCTTTTTTTATCAAAACTTTCGGCAATTAAATCATATACCTTATGAGAGGGAAGCTGTTTTCCCTTTTTTTGATTTTTTTTGGAAGGCATTAAGCAATCACGTGTTTTAGAGTTGAATACATTCCTTAAACCAATCAATAAATTTAAGTGATTCTTTAAGTTATTGTCACTTGGCAATGATGTAACGTACGGTCTGGCTAGTCTTGTGCGACGATGAGCAAACCTATGAACACTGAGCCATTATTCAATATAAACAATTAATTTTGACATTTTTAATAAGATATTTTAACACCCAACATTTCTTTTTCTTAAAAAAAGTGAGAGTTATTGTATGACGAAGAAATTTAGAGTTGTTCTAGTTGGGTTTGGTCCAATGGGACAACGAGTTGCTAAATTATTATTAAAAAGGAATAATATTGCCTTAATTGGTGTAGTTGATATAGATCCTGATTTAATAGGAAAAGAAATTGAGGCTATATTAAAACTTAAACAAGATCCTAAATTAACAATTAAAGATAATTTGAGTGTGTTATTAGAAAAACGTATTGATGTGGTAAAAATTGCAACAACCTCCTTTTTTGAGAAAATTGTTCCAATGATTAAAGAAGTTGCGAAAAAAGGTGTTAATATTATATCACTCTGTGAACAATTATCATATCCTTGGGAATTTCATGCTAAATTAGCAAGAGAAATTGATAAAATAGCAAAAGAAAACAACATTACTGTCGTTGGCTCTGGGATAAATCCAGGCTATTTAATGGATTTATTACCAATAGTTTTAACAGCCCCTTGTGAAACTGTTGAGAAAATTCATGTAACTCGGATGATGAATTCTAATAAACGAAGAATACCCTTTCAAAAGAAAATTGGAACTGGACTAACTCTTGAGGAATTTAAACAAAAAATTACTAATAAAGAAATAACAGGGCATGTTGGATTGGAAGAATCATTACACATGATTGTTGCGGCTTTAGGGTTGGATATTGATTCTATTGAGGAGCTTCCACCAAAAGCTATGTTTAGCGAAGAAGAATTTGAGAGCCCAATGGGAATGATTCAGAAAGGACAAGTTTGTGGTTTACATAGTCGTGGTGTTGCGAAGAAAAAAGATACTGAAATCATTATTTTAGATTTCTATGCCTATGCCGGAGATCATGATGAATATGATAGTGTAATAATCGAAGGGATCCCAGGTATTCATCAGAAAATTATCGGTGGTATACATGGAGATATTGGGACAGCAGCTATGATTGTGAACTTGATTCCAAAGGTCATTGAAGCGAATTCAGGATTACTGACAATGAAAGATTTACCAGCACCATGTAACACAGCACATATTTGGAAAAAATAAATTCCTATTTTCCTTTTTTCTTTAAAATTTCAATGTTGGAATTAATTTTAAAGCTAATTTTATGATAGCAGGTTGTTGCAGCAATTTTAGAATAACTCTTGCTTGGGAATCAATATCGCCTTGCTGTTCAATTAACTTTTGTAAATTATTCTCACGAATTGTTTGAAAGGCGAGATCTATCCCTTTATCAGATAGTAAATCTACTGCTTTCCGAAATAAAGCCATAATAAAAAGTTGACTGTGTAATTTTTGTTTCCATAATCGGTCATATTGTTTTAGGAACTTTTTGCTGAAATCTTGTTTGGTCATAGCTAAAGCAGCGATTCTACCAGCTATTCGACCTGCAATACCGCCAGTAATTACACCGCCACCTGTGGTTGCTTTTGTTTGCCCTGCAGCATCACCTACAACCAATACTCCCTTTTTGGAGGTGTTTTTCATAATATCT
>JAYEJY010000305.1:0-7442 GCA_034660795.1 Promethearchaeati archaeon
AAATAATTTTATAATCATCTTTTGTTTTTGAAAGAGGAGGATTTGTATTTCAGCATCTTTAACATGTTTTTCCTCGAAATTTTTCATTGCTGATGTTGAAAATTATTACTTAGATAACGCATTTCCTCATTATTATCTATTTGTTAATCACTATTATAAAACTAATTAATCATGCTATTATTGATCTTGATATTTTTTCAAATACATCCGCTTATTTACACATATTGTTTCACGTTAAATCGAGAAATAGACGATTATTATTTCAAATATTTCTTTCGTCGCTCAATAAGAATAATTATAGTCATACCAGTTAAGCTGGTTATTACTAACCCGATAATTCCTCCAATTAATCCCCCATTCCCTGTTGGAATTGTTGAGGATGTATCTGAAGGTGTCGGTGAGGTTGGAGGGGTAGATGGTGGTGTTGAAGTTTCATTTTCCCATCCAGCTATTTTTGCAAATAACCACCATGCTGCATAAGCCTTCATATTGGCATTTAAAGGTTGACTATGAGCAGAGGAACATTCATACCATTCACCGGGATTAGCAGTTTGCCATTCGGTAGCCCAATTTGCCCCATCATTCGAAGGATCGCCATCACCATTTGAATCATAATCACAATTATCAGTGACATATTTATCTCCAAAATAATCGCCGTCGGGATTATAACTTTCTATATCAGCAAAATCAAATAAAATTTTATTATTAATTAAGCAATAATTTCTGATTTGTTCATTTCTTAAGTGTAAATTACCCTCTAAACCTGTTCCATCAACATGTCCGGTCATATAAATAAATGCAATAGCTGGGTAATCCTCTTCTAAACCACTCATTAATGAGAGATAAGTTTCGATATCTTCTTCCGTTGCAGAAGAAACTTGCCCACACCAAGACCACATAACAACATTAACATCATTATTTGCTGGATCATCAAGATACGTACGAGTACGTGTCTCCCATGTTGTTCTATCTGGGTTGCCTAGATCACCAGATGAAAAATAATCATCCACATCCAATGACCCTTCTTGGGGGCCATCATTCCAAGCATATAATCCTTCTGGAGCTCCTTTTCCTTCTAAAAATTCTGGCAATCCAGACATTCCTGTTATTATTTGACTCCCATGAGAAGTATGTTGATAAGCAATATGCAAATTTTCTTTACTAGTATTTATTGCTTCTTCAGGTATTTGATTTAAACGTACAATATTTACTATTGTATGATCCGTTATTATGGGTTCATTTAATGATACTATAGTTTTATCTTTCTCTTCACTAATTACCATAGAATAATGGGAAAATAAGAGGTTATTCATTATAATAATTAACAAGAAAATAATGATTCTTTTATTATGTTTCATTTTTTCACCGATAGTATGGTCTTATAATTAGTTATGCCTTTTTCCTTTATATATTTATTATTTGAAAGTGACTTAATATATTTTGAAAAATTCATTAGAATATTATCAACTAACAATAAAAAGAAAAAAAGAGAAATATTTTGAGAATAAAAAAGATTTTTATTAAAATTAGCTAAGAGTGACTTTTTCGCCATCTTTAAGGATGATTACCTCAATTTCATTGTTTTCCTTTTTAATCAATTCTTTGAATTTTTCCGGGTCTTTATCGCGAATATGCATGGGGATAACCTTTTTTGGTTTAATAGCTCCTACAGCTTTAGCTGCTTCCTCGGGGTCCATTGTATATTTACCACCAATAGGTATTAGTGCTGCGGTAATATCCTTGAATTCTTTCATTTCATCAATGAAATCAGTATCTCCTGCAAAATAGATGCTTGTATCAACTGTTTTAATAATAAAAGCTGTTTGTATTTCCTTTGGATGATAAGGCGTTCCTGGGGAACGAAAACGATGATCGTTATAGCCAGGTACACCGTGGATTATTATTGACGCAAATTCGTATTTTTCTCCAGGATTTAACGCTCGAACATTGCCTTCTATATTATCTTTATTAGCTTGAGAAGTAAGAATAAGAGTTTCATCATCTCTTGCTAACGCTATTTTTTCAGGATCTGAATGATCACGGTGTCCATGAGATGATAAAATTAGATCCGCTTTTTCAGCATAATCTTCTTCCTTCCCACCAAAAGGATCAATATAGAGAATTTTATCATCAATAATTAGTTTAAAAGATGCATGACCCAATAATTGAATAGTTACACTCATAATATTTTTCACCATAGACATTAACTTGTATAGTTACATCTATTTGAGAGATTAAAAAAATCTTACTGCATAAAATGTCACAAGGATTAAGATAAAATACTTTAGTGATGGATTATATGTTATTTCGCGAATTGTTTATTATTTACAATAATCTGTCAAGTTGTTAAACAAAAAGTGATGAATATGCCATTAACACAATCCCCTGAAAAATTTAGAAGTGAATTAATTGAAATTCTCAGAAAATTAGTTAGTTATAAATCAGTCAACATCCCATCAAAAGACCAAAAATTGACAAAAGACTGTCCTGCATTTATCGTAGAATATCTGCAAGAAAAAGGAATAGATGCAAATCTTTTCGAGGATGATGGATACTATTCCGTATATGGTAAAATTGGCTCAGGAAAGTTTCATCTATTACTAATGGCTCATTTTGATGTTGTTCCTGTTGGCTCTAATTGGGATACAGATCCTTTTGAGTTAGTCATAAAAAATGATAAGATTGCATATGGCAGAGGAGTAATTGATAATAAGAACAATATTTCTTCCTTCATGAAAATACTCCCCGCTATTGCAGAACTTGATCTAGGAGATAATATGACTGTTTGTTTTGATTTTTCTGGTGATGAGGAAATTGGTGGCATTCATGGCTCTGGAAATTATTTAAAAAAATTCAAACGATACCCCGATGCAGTGATTAATGCTGATGGAGCTGGCACCGTAATCATTTCTCGGAGAAGAAATGCAATGGGTGCGAAAATTAGTATTCCAAAACAACCTGCTAAAGCAAAAGGTAAAATTGCTGAAAAGCATTTTGAGAGCTGGCAATATGGTCGTCACTCTGCTTATCAAAATCGCGGTTCAGATGTTCATTGCCTAATTCGATCTTCCGTTGAAACAGACTTTAATGATTGGAAAGTTGTGGATTGTCAAGGAAGCTTCATAAAAGGAAATGTTGTACCTGATGATTGTAAGCTAACAGTGATTGAACCGGATGGATCTGCTTCAGAAGAACATACGTATGATCAAGGTTTAACAACACTTATCAAAAAATTGCGTTTCTTAGTTCGAACTCAATTTCCAACAGAATTTTCAACATATGGTATAACAATAGGGCCGAATATTTTAACAAAGCAAAAGAATTCATGGGAGATCCAATTAGATATTAGAGCAATGACTCAACAATACACGCAAGTTGAAAAAGCTTTACGAAGAATGACAGATGAATTATACGGAGAAAAAAATTACACCTTAGAATTTAAACCAGGGCAAGGAATGGTGAACACTCCTAAGAATTCGCTCTTAATTCAAACTGCTTTAGAAGTCTCAAAAGAATTTGGTTTTCCAGAAGAGATTGTTGAAATGGGAGGAGCATCAGATGCAAGGTATTTTTCACGAGAAGGTATACCAACATTTGATTTCGGACCGATTGGAGGCGGCGTTCATGCTAAAAATGAATGGTTAAATCTAGATTCATTTGTTACCGTAACAAAATATTATTATACATTAATTCAAACTCTTTTGGAAAAAATCAAGAGGAAATAAATTATGGGTGATTCCAAAAATTGTTCTGAAACATTCTCTTCTTATTCAAGAAAACTGCTTTATCTTCTCCTTACAGTTCCAATTTTAGTTGTTATAGGTGCAGTGTCTTATTATCTATTCACCGTGAGAGTTATTTGGGGGATTATCTATCTTTCATTATATTTCTTGATTTTTTTCTTCCAATCTTTTTATTGTGTCCATATTAATTGCCCGTACGTTGGTAGGTTCTGTCCAGCTATTGCTGGAATTTTTCCGGCTAGTTTTTTAGCAAAGCTCTGGATAAAACTAAACATGCGAATAAATACAATTTGAGCTGAAATTAGTGCAATCCTAGCCTCTCTTTTCTTAGGGGGAATAATTGTTTTTCCTACATATTGGTTGTTCCAGTATCATTATCTTGTATTTATTGGCTATTTAATTATGATACTTATCTATGCGTTTGCCTTTCTTTATACGATTTGCCCATTTTGTGCTTCACAAGATTTTTGTCCAGCTGGTCAAGCGTCACAAAAATTACGAAATATTGTTAAAATTGATGAAAAATAATGACCCCCAATTAATTATTCTCTATATATGATAAAATTATCATTGAACTTGTATACTAAAAAACAGTAAAGAAAAAACATTAATAACAAAGGTATACCGGAAATGCTGTTGTTTAATTTAAACGCGGGGATAGCCAAGTGGTCAACGGCGCAGGATTCAGGTTCCTGTCTCGTAGGAGTACAGGGGTTCAAGTCCCCTTCCCCGCACCATTTTCGTTCTTTTGAGTTTTTTTATTTTCATTATTCTTTTCTTGTTCTTTCCTTCGTTTATTTCGTTGTTTTCGTAAAGCACGATTTTCTAGATAGACTGTGGCGAGAATACCTCCTGCAACGAGCCCCATTCCAACAAAAGCTAACCAAGGAGGTAATTCATTAAAGAGGAGAAATGCTAGAAGGGTTGCTCCAAACATTTCTCCCAGAGCTGTTACAGTAATTACTGGTGCTCTGATATATTCTAGACTATAATTATATAATGTGTGTCCTAAGCAAGAAGGACCCAATGCTAATAGGAAAAAGAATAAGAAATGTTGCCATGCTAAGTTTTGAAAAAAATTATTTCTAAGAGATAAATTATAGATTAACAAGAAAATAGTACAAATTCCATAGACTATTGTTGTATATGAAAAAATATCTAGTTTTTCTCTTTTTTTTCGACCAATAACAAAATATCCTGCACCAGATATAGCTCCTGCTAATGCAAATAGATCACCTATAAGACTGCCAGATCCTTGTGATTGTAAGTCTGAAACACCAACAATTATTGCACCACTAATTGTAAGAAGAATAACACCAAATTGAATCCAAGAAATTTTTTCTTTCAAGAAAAGAAATGAAAAACCTATAGCAAATAAGGGCATAAGATAAACTATTGTAATAGAACTTGCAACATTAGTTTTTTCTAAGGAGAGGTTCCATGTCACAAAATGAATTGCTAAAGCTAGTCCTGACAAAGTCAATAAGGGTAGATCTCCTCTTGGGTTGACTTTTTTGAACTCTTGTAAATTCCTTGTAACTAACGCTCCGAAAAACATTCCAATGGTTGCAAAAAAAAGACGCCAAAATGCAATTATCGATGCTGAAGCTGGTTCTAAACCAATTGTGATTGCATCTTTTCCTGCATAGCGAATAAGAATGGAAGCAAAAGAGGTCATAATCATTGCTAAAATAATTAAAAAATAGACATGTAATGGTATTTCTGTAAAATCTTTTTCTTTTTTAGTGCTAGTTTCATTTGGAATTTCGCTTGGTGGGGTAATGCTTTCGGTAATTTCTTTCACAACTATCAATCCGATAATATGCTTTTGGAAAGATAAAACTTTTTTTTACAAGTAAGGAATTATAATGATACGAATATTTTATTGCAATTCTAAATAAGGTTTAGTTATCTCTTGGAGATGTTCATGAACGATATCAATGAATTCAATGGTTTCTTCCATTCCTTCTGACATTTTTTGATTATAACGTTCAAGCTCTTCCATCAATTTTTCTTCAAAATTTTCTATTGAATTCCTAAATACATCAGCGACTTCTAGGTTACTTTTATTGGCAAGTTCAAACTGTTTTCTCGCAAACATGGATACTTCTTGTTTTACCTTCTCTAAACTTCTTCTAAAGTCAACAAGAATTTGGTTTCTAGTATTTTTTACTTGTTTTTCAATACGATCACCCATAGAAAGTACCTCTTCATCGAATTCTTCTAAAAAGCGACAAGCAATTGTTCCAAGGACATCAATAGAAGTTTGTACTTTTCTTTTAGCAATATCCAGATCAAGTTGGATTGTTTCATTTATTGTGCTTACTGCTGATCCATATTTACGTAAGTGATTTTGACTCATCTCATCGATCCGTTCTTTATATTCAGCAATCTTGGTGGCTTCGCTTTCGATACGATTGATTACTTCATCAGTTAAACTCTGTCTTATCGATTCCAGATTCTCAACATATCGTTCCTCAATTCCCCTAACTGCTTGTTCACCCAAAACAATTACGCCTTGAGTCCTTCTGGCAGCTTCATTAGTTATTTTATTAACTGTATTAAAAATTGCACCTTCGACACCCGACATTTTTGCTTCAAGTTCTTGAATTGTCTGGCTTAATTCAGTATCGAACATATTTGTAATTTTATTGCACAATTTTTCAGTAAATTTGGCGATTAATTCATGAGTGTTCTCAATTAATTTTTTCTGATCTTCTAAATCTTCATCCAGAATATTCGAAAATCGTTGCGGAATTCTTCTAATTCCATAATGTAAATTTCTTTTATGTTATTAACTCGCTCTTCAAGATATTCCAATTGTTCTTCAAGAGGTTTTTTAGCTGCTTCATAATGTTCAAGTGTCTCTTTTTGAACTTGTTCGGTGATAGTTTCCAATTCAATTTCTAATTTCGATACTTCTGCACTCGCTTGGTCGAAAATAGTGTCGGCTCCATCCCCAAGATTTGTTCGCAATTTTTCTGCAGTGGAATTAACTTTATTTGATAACTCACTAATGATATTATCTGTTAAGTTCATAAGAGAATTATGGGAATCTTTTTCCTGTTCCAATAATTCCTCAGATTTTGTCAAAAGGGTCTGTTCAATTTCTTGGAAGGTTTCTTTAGTTTTTTCATTATAATCTCTTCTTTTTTCCTCAAAATCATCTTGTAATGATTTTATTTTCTGGGATGTCTTTTTACCTTCACGGTTTAGGATTCTACTGACAAGTTTTTCAATCTCATTTCGATTCTCTTTTAGAAGCTCCAATTCTTGAGTAGAATATTCTTCAATACTTTGATTTAAGGAATTATAAAAATTAGAATAATCTCCACTGACATCTACTAACAATTTACCAAAATTAGTTCGGATGGTTTGTAATAGTTTCTCTTGTTCATCACGATAACTAATTATGCGGTTAGTTATCGTTAGGCTCTCATCTTTCAGTGATTTATTAAAACCTGTAAGCGAAGAATCAACATTGGCTACAATATTTTTCTCTAATGTTGAAACATTTTCATTCATCTTAGTTCGAAAATTATCAATAAGGGTGAGAAAATCCTCTTGTGATAATTTTTCACCTGATAAAATTTGAGTTTCCATTTCCTGTAATTCTTCATTGTACTTTTCGAGATTGTCTTGGAATTTATTTTGGATATTTTTTTTGAAATCATTGGTCGTATCAATATGCCAGCGTTC
>JAYEJY010000306.1:0-7432 GCA_034660795.1 Promethearchaeati archaeon
AAGATATTGAATTCTTCGGAGGATTGCCACGGTTTATTTTTCGTGTTATTTTTAATATTGTGAAATGGTTAGATGAGCATAATATGCCACCCTATTTTATGACGAAAGATATGCCTTTTTGGAGTACAGGATTTGTTGCAAACTTAGGGTCTATTGGAATTGATGCTGTTTACCATCATCTCTATAATCTAGGAACTGTATCGATCTTTTTAGTAATAGGTAAAATAAAGAAAGAAGCCATATTGAATCAAGAAACAGAAGAAATAGAAGTAAAAGAAGTCGTCAATTTACGAATCAGTCTTGATGAAAGAATTTTATCTGGTGTGGAAATTGGTCCAATTATTGATTTGTTGAAAAAGTTGATAGAGCATCCTGAAACCTTAATGGAAAAACCGGACTTAACAGCCGAGCAACTCGATGCCTTAAAACTGAAAAAATATAAAAAAGAACGAATGAAACGAGAAAAAGAACGTAAAAAGAAAAGCCAAAAAAAACTGAATTACTAAGAAGCATTTTTGATGGGTTTTTACGCACCAAAATACATATTAGACACTTTAATGGTTTTCAATAAGCGTGAATAAGAGTGATTGTTGAGAATCAAACCTTAAGAAATAAGACCAATATCTTCTCATCGAGAGAAAAAGCAGGTAATTATGTTGCTAAATTACTCCAGAAAGAATCTTTTGATTATTTACTTATTATTCCTAATGGTGGTCTTCCTGTAGGTTTTGGATTTTTGCAAGAAATAAACACAAAACCAGCAGAGGTTGGAATTTTAATCGTAAAGAAAATCCATGTTCCATGGAGTACAGAATCAGGTATGGGTGCCTTAACACCTGATGGTGATATCTTTCTAAATAAAGAATTAATTGATAGTTATTCGATAAAGAATCAAGAAGTTCAAAAGCAAATACAAGAAGCCAAAAAACGAATCAAATACATTCAGAAAGCCTATGGCGTTGAAGAAACAATTAATGTAAAAGATAAATCTGTTCTTATTTTAGATGATGGTATAGCATCGGGGTTTTCTATGTTAGCCAGTGTACGATGGATAAGAAAAAAGGGTGCAAAAAGAATTCTTATTGGCACACCGACAGCACCTAAACGTTCCCTGAAAAAAATTGAGGATAAAGTTGATAAAATTTTTTGTGTTAATATCCGAACTGTTTTACGATTTGCAGTCGCCGATGCCTATCAACATTGGTATGACCTTTCGCTTGAAGAAGCAGTCAATTATTATAAGAAAATTTGTGACATTATTGAAAAGTAATTAAAAGAAGGCCAGGCATTAGATCGTGACGTGATAAAAATTAGGTGCCATTAAACTTTTTAGCAAAAAGGGGTTATCTCAATGAATGGAATAACAATTAATGCTACTCCTCTATACACTTTTTTGAAATATTGCCAGAATTCCTCATTAGAAAAGAAAATACTTGATTGTGGTGCTGGTGGTAAAGTCCCACCATTAGTACTTTTTCAACAATATGGTTATCAAACATATGGTATCGATATCTCTCCTAAGCGAATACAAATGGCAAATGTATTTTGTCAGCAAAATAATTTACCACTTCTTAATATTATTGAGGGTGACATTCGCTCTCTTCCCTATGAGGATAATTTCATGAGTTTCATTTATTCATTTAATACCATTTTTCATTTACCGAAAAAAGATATTAAAAAAGTAATTCAAGAGATTCAACGTGTTTTAAAACCAAATGGTTTATGCTATCTTAATTTTATGTTACCCGATGATGACTTATACGGAGAAGGTCAAGAAATTCGTGATGGTGAGTTTATACAAAAATTTGCCAATGAAACTGTTTTACATGTGTTTCATAGTGAAGAAGAAGCAGAAAGACTGCTAAGAGAGTTCAAAATGTTGTATAAAGTTAAGAAAAATGTCACAAAAAAGGAATGGGATGATTACCACGCTTCATATCTAGAATATATAATTAAGAAACCAGATTTACAAATACCTTAACATAAAATGAAATTGGCATTATAGAGATTTCATGTTTTTTAATACTGAATTAACCATAAATTCTTGACTTGTTTTCCATTTCTTATTTTCCGCATCAAAAGTTTTAGGCCACAATGCATAGCTTTTTGAAAATTTATAATCAAGAAGAAAAAGATGATGATTTGGACAAACCTCCCAGAGAAAATTGCTGATCTCACTTGTTTGAGCGGGGGGAGCACGAATAAACCAATAAAATCCGAAATCTGTTATAAAAAATAAGCTCCCAAACGGAAATTGAATGAAATTCACAGATTCGTCTATCTCTGCCATTTCTTCAATCATCAAATAATTTCTTATTTTCCTGGCTTGACTTTTACTACAGTAACCAATAATAACCATTCGTTGATAGAGATCAAAAATTTCCCAATTCAAAAAAATACGATAATCTTTAATAGCTTTTTCTCGGAGAAATTGTAACCGACGACTAATTTTTTGGGGGGTTCCTTTAACTATTTTAATACCAAGGTTTCTCGCCATATCAATATTTTCTGTTCGAGCATCTCTTGTTAATTCCCCAAGAAGTTGTATGTCTAATTCAGTAAGGTCTGATAAAATTTTCTCATCAGCTCTTTGAGAGGAAATTTGTTTGGTAGAAACTTTCTTGAAATCTGTTCGCCATTTATCCCAATTAAAGACCCAAGAATTTTCGGTAGGATTAAAACTCCGTAACGACGATTTTATGCGGACAACTTTTTCATCTTCTATTCGTTTTAGGTGTTGGTACTCATTAAGGAGGCCATTGCTTACTAATTCATCTGTGAGTATCTCTAAATGATGAATCGAATTTTCAGGGATACGAAACTGCATATACAACCCGGAAAAACGACCATAACACCGAAAACGGGCTAATAAATAGGGATGATTATGGCTTAATTCTTTCTCTAACGCAGCAAGGTGTTTCTTAGAATTGACTTCATAAAAATAATCATGTATTTCTAAACCTAAGGCTTCAAGGTTAAGATCAGCATGAACTCGATGATAAGCTTTTTTCTCATCAACTAATCGCTCAATTCTTGATGCTGTGCCAGAAACACTCATCTTTATCTGTTCTGCGATATCACTTATTGTTGCTAAAGGATTATTCTGAAGTGTTAATAATATTTGAATATCTTTAGCATCAAGCATTGTTCATCGCCCCTTATAATTCACCTATCTCTTAGGATGTTACACTAACAGTAAGTGATGGTTCAGCTGGTCCCTCATTTTCTGTTGGTGGATCAAAGGTAGTTTGTCGTTCATAATTAAAGAAATAACCATTTTCAAGGAAAATATAGCCTTCAATATAAGCAGAATACCATCCTTTTTCAATGGCAGTATTAAACGCTGTTAAAATAATATAATGATTACCTTCCGCGTAATATTGAAATTGTACTTCAAAATCAAACGATTTACCAGATGGCAATATTATTTCTAATTCTAATCCGTGATGGAAATAACCTTCAAATTCTGTCTGAAGCGACAATGTTATACGTATATCATCTTTAAGTAAATCTTTATCAAAATCCCCATAACAAGCTTCCTGGATATTGATAGTAATTTTAGGACTATGATATTCGTATGCGGAAGCAATTATTTGTGAACTTTTTATGGTTATAAATAGAAAACTACATAGTAGCATTCCAAGGAATAATTTCTTCTTTATTTTACTTGTCAATTCTAAACCTGTCCTCAATTATATGGTAATAAAAATACACTATCACCTTTATATTTTTTTCAGTTAGTATATAAAGCATCTCGTAAAAAATCCAAGCCTAAATGTTGAACCCTAATTACAAAGTTATTACACAATCTCTTAGATTCTTTGAGTGGTTTTTAGGAGAATGGAAGGAAAAAATATGATCCCGAAAAGTAATTGTTAACCCGCATTCCGGACAAGTTGCAGTAATCGCCTGGGAGAGTTCTTCACGGGCAAACGTTATAATAGGAGGAGTAGTTGTCCCACATACTGTACAACTATCCCCCCAATATTTCTGGAGAAAGTGTTTAGTAATTTTCTTTTTGGTGACCATATTTTTTCCTCCACTTATTTCAAGCCAGATTTTGATGCGTTTCTAGTTTAAGCAGAATGATTTACACCTAGTATAATAGATTATTATCCTTATAATTGTTGCAATGTTTTTCGATTTTTGAGTATCATTATCGTAAAAAATCACAGCCAGCAGCTTTTTCTAACCTTGTAAAAATAGAAAGAAAAAAAGCAATTATGTGCTAAGAAAGGCAAAAAATGAAAATTAGAAAATAAGGGAGCAAATTAAATAATAATTTAAAAAATAGTAATATTAGAAAAAAACTTGAAGGAAAAAAAATGACTAAAAGAAAACTTCCTCAAATTGGTTTTGGAACATGGCAAATTACAGATCCACAAACATGCATTGAGAGTGTAAAAAATGCTTTAGAAGTCGGATATCGTCTTATAGATACAGCTCAGTATTATCGTAACGAAGAACATGTTGGAGAAGGAATAAAACAATCAGGTATAAAGAGAGAGCAGATAGTTCTTTGCACAAAAGTATGGATTAATCAACTCTCACCAAAAAAAGTCATGAGTAGTACGGAAAAAAGTTTAGAAAAATTGGGGACAGACTACATTGATATTCATTATATCCATTGGCCAGCAGGCAAATATGAGCCAGATGAAACCCTTACAACATTTGCTGAACTAGTAGATCAAGGAAAAATTAAGCATATTGGCGTTAGTAATTTCAAAATTGAACACATGGAAAAAGCGTTAGAGATCTTAGATAAACCTATCATAGCAAATCAAATAGAGGTTCACCCCTTACATAAGGAACGAAAATTACGGGATTATTTACGGAAAAAGAACATAAAAACTATTGCTTATTCTCCTCTTGCTAAAGGTAAAATCTTCAAAATACCAGAGATTACAAAATTAGCGAAAAAATACGATGTTAGTGAAGCCCGGATAACCTTGGCATGGCATTTAAGCAAAGAAAATATTATTCCAATACCCAAATCAAAAAACAAATATCATATTGCGGATAATTATGAAGCTTTGAGTCTCCCTTTGGATTATGATGATATTGATATAATTGATAATTTGCTTGATGAAAAAAAAGTGGTTAATCCAGGTCATTCCCCCTGGAGATGAAAATTGAAAAGACTAAGTCGCTTTTTTATTTTTTTATTAAAGTCATTTTTAAATATAATATAAATTAAAAAAGATTAAAGGTATTTATTTAAAGAATAAAAAAAAAGGCTTACACGAAGTGAACTACATGGCAAAAAATAATGATATCAAGCAGCTATTTAACTTGTCAAAAAATATTTCTAACAATCCTATAAAAAGAAAACAATTACATCGTGTCCCCAAACCAATGCAACGTTATTTCCATTTTGCTTTACCTGAAAGACGAACTCACATTAGTTATGCCCGCCTAAAACATGGTGGTAAATTCAAGCAAAAAACTAGATGGACTACGATTAAAGGGGAAGAATATTTCACCACTGAAAAACCTGGTTTTGTATGGATTGGAAAAGTCCCTTTCTTTCAAGCTAAAGATAAATATCTAAATGGAAAGGGTGAACTGACGGTAAAATTATTCTCATTCATTCAAATTATTCAAGAGAAAGGAGCAGAAGTTACTCAAGGGGAATTATTACGCTGGTTGGGAGAAGCTCCTTGGTATCCTACCGCATTACTACCTTCAGATAGGCTTCGATGGGAAGAAATAGATGAAAAGGCTGCTAAGGCCATTCTAACAGATGGTCAGCTGCAAGTTGAAGGACAGTTTTTTGTGAATAAGGAGGGAAAAATAACACACTTCAAAGCCAAACGATACAAAGAAGGGACACTTGAGAATTGGACGGGGTATTATAGAAATTATCAATTACTACATGGTGTTCGAGTACCGACAAATGTGGAAGTTGCCTGGAATCTTGAAGAGGGAGATATTAGTTATGCTAAATTTAGCATAGAAAAAATAGAATACGATATACCTGAACCCTTTTAAAAAAAGCATTTGAGATAATTTTTTACCCTAGCTATTATCAGCATTTATACCTTTTGGTTTTTGAAGAGTGTTTAAAAGAAAAAAGAATAATAATGACAAACCCAAGAGAATTATTATTACTAATCCAACAATGGTCATCGCTTCAAGAGTGGTAATGGTCATCTTACTTTACCTCCTGTTTTTTTGTTCGTTCTTTCTTTTTTTTGGAGAACAGTTTTCTATAGATATCCATAGAAACTGTAAGAACCCAACTGATGGAAAATAATCCCACTGATAGGTATGCTAGTATTTCAATTATCATGTGTCTTCCTCCTGTCTGTTCGCTTCTTTATTGATTACCTCCGGTATTTTTCTACAGAAAAAGACTGCTAAGAATAGTAAAAGTAACAACGCAATTGCTATGCCAAAAACAGCAAACCACCATCCTATAGAATACTCATTCGCCCAGCACAGCGTTATAAGAGATACAGAAACAGCCATTAACAAAGCAATTGGAGCAGTTCGTTTAATGACAGCACCTTCTATACCTTGTTGATCAATAACAGCAGCAGCATTCTGAATTTTAGCGGGACTCAAAACACTGGCTAAACCTCCACCAATACCATTTGCAGCACCTAATACAACTATACCATTATTACTTACTCCAAGCAACAGACCTGTCTGAAATTGATATTTTGTAAACATCGCAATGGCCGAAGTTTCACTACCACTTACAAATCCACCTAATAAACCAATAAAGGGAACTATAAGAGGGTAAAAACGACCGAAAATTCGTTCACTAACTGTAGCAATAGCTGTAATCATATTATTGCTATCAATGATAAGCCAATCACCAGTCCCATCGAGAGTGCTTGTAGCGCCAGAATAATTCATAATATAGGCAACTGCAAAAAAGATACCGGCAGCAAAAACGGGTCGAATAGCCCGTCGTGACCAAGTAGTAAATGTTTTCTTAATGACTTTTTTAACCCCTAAAAAGGGCATTGAGAGAACAGTTGCAAGAATAACTAAAAACCAAGCATTCCAAAAGACTCGTAATTGAATGGGATTAGCACCAGCAATTTTAACTGGCATTGCCAGGGTTTTGAACAAGAATTCATATACTGGCGGAATAAAATTCGTAATAATACATAAAACAATGAGAATAATCCAGGGGAGAAAGGCTTTCCATAAGGGCATTTTTTGCTCGATCTCTTTATCCTTCTCAGTTAAATTGTTAGGGTCAAAAATTTTGTAGCCCATTATTTTTGCCAGTAAAAGCATAGCACCACACGTCATTAAACCAGCAATCACCCCGGTGATGTAAACAAGACTATCAATAGCAAAACGTTTAGCAATAAAATTAACTAATAAAGCTGTTCCACCAGCTATTCCTCCACCGACTGTGGCAAATATCAGTGACTCTTTTTTGAAGAGTAATTTCTTCCCACCAGCAATAAAC
>JAYEJY010000307.1:0-7363 GCA_034660795.1 Promethearchaeati archaeon
CAATTGAAGAAGTGTCAGTATGATTATGAAAATTAGACACTGTCATCGCATGTGTCACTGCTACAATGTTCGAGGTAATTATAGCTAAAGTTATTATGATAACTATTTTTAATTTCCGATTTGTCATTCTTACGACCCTTTGTTAGCTTAATTGTAGATAAATGCGAGGCAAAATCGTTTTTAACTTTTTGCCAATCTTCGTTTCTTTCATTGTAAGGATAGTAAATAAAAATTTTTGTGGTTATATTGATTTTCTTTAATATAAAAGTAAGATAATTTGCATTCTTAGCAAGCTAAAAAAATGAAAAAAGAATGAAGAAATGCTTAGGCACCGAATTTTTTAACAAGATTTCGTCTTTTACTACCTTTTTTAGTAGAAGAGATTTGATTGCAGACTTCTAAGCATTTGGAACTTGATAACATACCTGTTTTTGATGAAATACCTTGTAATAGTTTGGCCATTTTAGCAATATTAGGTATAATATTAGAAATCTGTGCTTCCCGGTTTAAAATAACTGCAAATACTTTATCATTACTTATTTTTGAAACACCGACAAGAATATCATTTGGTGCAATAAATTGAATATTAGTTTGAGCAGGGAGAATAGTATCTATTTGACTTCCGACAAGACCCAAGAGTGATTTGAAAGCAGTAAGACCAACATCACCATTAAGATTTTTAGCGCTTGAAAAAAGGGCATTACCAAACAAATTATAGATACCAATTCCAAGAACATCAGGACAATTTCCCATAAAAGATCCAAGACTAATACTTATTTCTGAAGCATCTTGAAATTGAACATTATCATCTTCCGAAAGCGGATTATTTATACTGTTCACCTCAGTATTCTCCAATAAATTACTTGTATCATTAAATGTAGATTTTAATTACTTATAATATTTTGAATATTCAAAGATGTATCTACGTATTACCTTGCCTTGTTCAATTACTAAAAATATTAAAAACAGAAGATTAAAAATCTGTTGCTAAGAAAAGGAAAGAATTAATCTTTGAGAAGTAATTTATTTTATTTCTAATGTACGTGTTGTTGTTTTTAATTTATGATTAATAAGACGATGCCAATGAAGAGTTACAGTTTTATTATTTTCTGAAATAGAAAGGACCATAATACCAGCATCGACTGCCCAAGATGAGCCTCCTGAAGCACCTGTTGCTGTACCAGGGTTAAGAATAATGTGATTATCATCATGATGACAAAAAGTCTGATGTGAATGACCTGTAAGGAGTATTGACACATTCATTTCATTTGCAATTTCTTTTAATTGAGAGATATCACCACGGGGATAGATACCTTTGCCATGAAACACACCAATTCTTAAGGAATCAATAGTAAAAATGGTTCGCTCAGGTAAGTTAAATGAATCCATATTACCTTGACAAGCAATTAGATTGGAAGGGTTAGAGACATATTGCTTAAAATATTCCAGGACTTCTTTTGTTGTAAGATCACCAGTTAATGCAATATAATCCCAAGTTGTTGATTCTAATATTTCTTTAAATGGAGGTAATAGTTGTTTAGCTCTTGAGGGGATATGCAAATCGCCAGCTATAAAGACTTTTTTTGTCATTTTTTGAAACCTACAAAAAACGAGAAATGGTAGCCCCGGACGGAATATCGAACAACAAATCGCAATTTGTCAGTTTTCGAACCGTCGTCAGCAATTTCAAAGACTGCTATGATTGGCCGCTACACTACGGGGCTCCAATTAGTAAAAATAGTTGATTAATTAGGTTTTTAAAAGCTTTTCTTTTAGTTCTATTTGCTAAAGTCTTATTTCAATCCTTCAGAAACGCCTAATTCTTCCCAGAACTTTTCAGATGGATCGGTTTTTTTAGGTGAGGAGGTAGATTGTTTCTTTTGTTTTTCTTTTTTCATCTTTTCTCTGAGTTCTCTTAATGTAGGTACTTTCCGTTTCTCTTCTCTTGCAAATTGATGATTGGCTGGTTTTACTGGATCAAAAGAGTGGCGTGAAAATGAAGAGGAATAAGAAGGATCTCTTTTAGAAGGATGATAGGGATGTTTCCGTTGATTGGTTATTTGGTCACTTCTGACTCCTGATATTACAACAGTAATCCTTAATAATTCACCAAGTTCATGATCCACTTTTGTCCCCCAAATGACATCTGCTTGTGAATGTAATCTTTTACGTATAATTTCAACTACCTTACTAGCTTCATTAAGAGACATTGTAGAACCCCCGGTAACATGAATTAACGCAGCATTACCAGTGGAATAATCTACTGAAATCAAAGGATTTTCAAGAGCTCTTTTTACTGCTTTTTCTGCTTTATTCTCCCCCTCTGCTTCACCAATTCCGCAAATGGTAACTCCACCTTTAGTTATGATCGTCTTTAAATCAGCAAAATCAACATTAATTAAGCCTGGTTGGGTCACAGTGTTTATAATTGAGTGGATATAATTTGCTAATACATCATCTGCCACACTGAAGGCTTCTTCTATTGGGAGATTAGGTACAATTTCTAACAATCGATCATTTTCTATAACAACAACTGTGTCAGAGTATTCACGTAGTTTCTCAAGACCTTTGTACGCTATACTTTTTCGTGAACCTTCAATAGTAAAGGGGATAGTAACAACACTAATAACAATAGCACCGGATTTTTTTGCGATTTCAGCAACAACAGGTACAGCACCTGTCCCCGTTCCACCACCTAAGCCTAAGGTAAGAAATACAATATCAGCGTCATTAAGAAGTCTTTGAATCTTTGTTTTTGATTCAATTGCAGCTTGATGACCTAATGTGGGGTTTCCTCCACAACCCAATCCTCTAGTAGTTTTCTCCCCAATAAGAATAGCTTTATCACATTTAATTGCGTTTAAATGTTGTTGATCAGTATTTAAAGCAAAACAAAGAGCATCTTTCAAGGAAGTAGTCATCAATCGATTTATGGTATTATTTCCCCCACCGCCAATACCTATAATATAACAATTTGTTTTTCCTAGCAGTTTTTTGGTTATCTTTCCTGAAGATTGCGTTACGTGTCTCTTATGTACATATGAACGCAGAGCGGATTGATTATTGGAATTATTGATATATTCTTGTCGTCTATCCAATTTAATTAACACCAAGATTACTTTCGATGTACTTGTTAGTTTTTCCTACTATGGACTAATTAAGCTACCATTGAAGTGATTCCAGAAATAATTGCTAATCTGGTAGTACATTTATCTTAAAAATAATTCAAAAATAATGGTGTTATCTACAGTCTTATCTCAATATTATTTGAATATTTTTAACAAGAGGAATTTTTACAATAGGTATTGGCAATTTTTCCTATGTCAATTTTTTGTGATTTTTTGTAAAACTTGTTTTACAAGAAAATCTTTACTTGTTATCCAATCTTTTTTATCTTCATCAAAAGTTATTGGCCAAGGCAAATAAGTTTTCGATCAAACATAATCAATATAATAAAAATTCAGTTGATCTAAACGTTTATGTAAATGATGTAATAAATCAACAAGATTCCTTGGAGGAATTCTTAAGTACCAGAAAAGCTCTCTTCTAGTTGATTTAAAAGTGGAGGAAAATGGAATAGGTGATTCTATTATCAATGAACGGATATTTCGAATCGTCTTCTCATTTGCTTCTCCGATGATCAAGACAGTAGTATAAAGGTCAAAAATGAATGGATTAAGGAAAACACGAGTGCCATTTAAACAGTAGCGTTTTATTCGTTTAAGATAACGACTAAATGTTTGTGAAGTAAAAGTTATTTTTTGATTCTTTTCAATTGAGTCCATTATTTCAGTGTTTTTTCGTCGCATATTTTTTGCAAGTTCTTGTAAGATAGCGATATGAGAACGTGTAAGTCAATTCTTAACTTTCCCAGATGGCTCTAATTCCTGAGGCAAATGGACTTTTCGTGGTGTTTGTTTAAACCAGTTGTGCCAATTAAATTTCCAGGTATTATTTTTAGGGACCCAATAATCAATATTGGGCGTTGTGTAAAATGATTTAACTTTAGTGAAGGGTAAAATCTCATAATCATTTATCAAATCTTTAGCAAGAAGTTGATGTAAAAGGTCATCTAAGTGATTCAAACTATTTACAGGTTGACGAAATTGTATTAGGAGCCCTAATTGGTCACCCCCATAAACTCGTCCTCGATAGATGGTATACGGGTGTTCACTACAAAGTTTTTCTAAAGTTTGTAATTGTTCTTCTTCCGATGCTTTTACCAAAACATCTACTAATTCTAAACCTAAATTTTCTAAATCAAGATTAGCAACTACCGTAAAACAACGTTTTTTATCTTTCCCCCAGGATTCTAAATCTGATAATAAATTATGAACCATGTATTTGGTGAAACCGGTTCGTTCAGATAATTCAGCATAAGTACCTAGAGGATTTTCTTGTATAGCAAGCAAGAGTCGTATATGTTTCGCATTCAGTGTATCGTTATTAATATGAATCACGCTTCAGATCAAATTTTCCTTATTTTAACCAGGGGTTATGGAGGTAGTTATCCAAGGATCGCCACCTTCGGGGCCTTCTGGCGGGTCAAACACAAGACAAGAATCCAGAATAATGTCATCGTAAAATTGATTGACACTTATAATTACTCCAAATTCATACCAACCCGATTCTGTGGCAATATTGTGCCAATCAGATACCATCTCGAAAGATGAGAAATAACCTTGTATGGAGTAGACAATATAATATGTAAGTCCAGAAGGCAACTCCACATATTCTAAAAGCATAATGTCAAAAAATTGATTATAACCAGTTATTGTACCAAATTCACAAGCAGTAATTATATCATCTTCGAATCCATCATCATCTAATGAGTAATAATTAGCTTCAGTTAAACTAAGATAATAGTTATCCATTGTCACAGTTATTGGTGGTTCGTCAGGTGTTGTGGTGCCAGTAATTTCGAGTAAAGGTAATAGGATTAAACATAACCCTAAAAAGGAAAGGAGAAACAAGCGTTTTATTTTTCTCTTTTGCATTCTAAAGACTTCCTTTAAATTATGAGAATAAAGTTAAAATAATATATAAAGTTTTCATTTTTTTCCCGCTTATTCCTTATAAATGAAGCTTACATACGTTTGGGGGCACTAATTCCGAGTATATCTAAGCCAGCTGATAAGACATGACCGGTAGCTTTAACTAAAGATAATCGGGCTAATTTGAGCTTATTAGATGGTGCGTCTAATACCCGGTGTTTTTCATAAAATTTGTTAAAATTATTCGCAACTTTGAACAAGTAATTACAAATTATCTCTGGTTTAATCTCATTTGCTGATTTTTGAACAATTCTTTTCATTTGTGCAAGAATAAGGATTAAAAGCCATTCTTCTTCATTCCCCAAAGATTCCAGTGTTTTTTTAATTTTTGAATTCCATTTGAAATCTGTTTTATTAAGAATGTTTTGGGTCCGTGCATAAGCATATTGGATAAATGGTGAAGTGTTCTCAGTTAATGAGACAACTTTTTGAGGATCAAAAATTAATTTGCGCAGTAAACCTACATTAATAATAGAATATTTAATAGCTCCAATTGCTACTATTTCTGCTATTTTTTCTTTTTCCTTTGTGGGATAATTACGTTCTTTCAGAAAGTTATCAAAAACTGCTTGCTTGGTTTTTTCAAATAATTCTAGTGGGGTTATATATTGCATTCGACGGGCGCTCATTCTTGTAAGCGCTCCTTTAAGCTCCATATATTCATAATTCAAATGCCATGTTTTATTTGCTACATCTGTTCTACCAATAGCCCGCAGTGCAAGATTTAATTGTGTTTGAGTTAATTCTTGTGGTTTACCGATAACATTGAAAACTTTATCAGCATTATATTCATCAACTTTTTTTAATGAATAAGCAATATCTCGTAAAAGATATAATGTATCTCCTGTAGAAGTGATCAAAATTGCTTCAGGTACTTCATAATCAGTTTTTAATCCAAGATAAGCTCGAGCACCTTCTAATTTAGCTGCTTTATTTGCGTTAAAGAGTCTTGCTTGACCATCTTTTAATAAAAACCCTTCTTCATCCAGTTTTTGTAAAACTTCATCAACTTTTCCAGACCATAATAAATCTGCTTCCCAGTCATAATTGTCATGATGAATATTAAGTAATGCAAGTTCCTCTTTTTGTCCATCTAAAACATCTTTACATGTTGATCTCACAGCTTCCACTGTTTCTTTTTTCTGTTGCATATATTGACGATTTAATTTGAGAACTGCTTTTGGTAAATCAATAGAATCTTTTTCAAAACTTGTTTTCAGTCTGTCATACAATTCTGGTTCTTTTTCATAAATATTGGATTGAATAGCGTAAAGAAAATCAAATCGTTTAAGAAAATCAGCTTTTTCTTCTGGTTTCTTTTTGCCTTCTTTGTTAATATGTTCCAAAAAATTTTCTGTTAACCAGTATGAACTAGTTGAAAAAGTAATTGATAATGACTTTTCTATGCTCTTTTTCAATTTTTGAATATCATACATTGTGTGAGTTATAGCATATATTTTTCCTAAGAAATGATCAATTTTAGCTTTTTTTGGGATAGTATGATATTTTTTGTACAATTGATAGCCCAAAACTAAAACAGGTATTTGATGCCCTAAATCATCAACATAAAAATGCGTTTTAACATTCGCTCCAGATATAGCTAATATTCGACTAAAAGTATCCCCAATTACCGATCCCCGAAAATTTCCAATATGAATAGGACCATTTGGATTAGCAGATGTATGCTCTACAATAACCTTCTTATTTTTGAAAAGGGAATTATAATAGAATTGATCATTATTGAGAATATCTGTGAGAATAAGTTTACCACAACGAGCTTTGTTTAGACAGAAATTTACAAAACCATTTTTTGCTGAAACAGAAGATATAAGAGGGTGTTTGGGAAATTCAGCAGCAATTAATTCAGCTAATATTTGGGGTTTTTTGTCTTGTTTAACAGCAATTTTGAAAACCGGAAAGTTATATTCACCAAAAGTTATATTGTCCTCTGTTGATTGAATTTTTGGTTTCTCTTCTATAGCTAGTTTTTCCAGTGTTTTTTCTAAACCTTTTTGGAGTTCAGTTCTAATATAAGTTTCCGGGTTCGTCATCAAACCGCATCACTCATTAATAGTATACTTATTTTTATTATCTAAAATATTCCTTTTAAGAAGCTTTTGAATAAAAGGATATTCTACTTCAAAGGAAGAATCCTATTTTAATTGTTTTTCAAATTTTGCTAATGAATCTGGCACACCTTCTTTATCATCCCATTTAGCAAAATCACGAGCTATAATGCCCATTAAGCATTCTCTTTGAGATTCATCAGTTTGCAAATAAAAAAAACGAGCATTTGGTATTTGAGCTGC
>JAYEJY010000308.1:0-7256 GCA_034660795.1 Promethearchaeati archaeon
AAAAACTAGAGCTCCTTTCAGATGAAACGTTTAAGGATTATTATCTTTATCAAATTCCTGAAAATATAACATAGAAGTCAGTAGAGGAAAAAAAATAAGTTTAAAAGAGAAAAACATATTCCTTAAAAAGAATTTTTTGGCGTTATTTTAGAAATTCTTTATTCACAATATTTGGTGGTGTCTTTCCTTCTAGACCAGCGAGTAAATTTTCCGCTGCAATTAACCCCATTTTTGTCCTTGTGTCTCGAGTCGCGCTACCTATATGAGCCGTTAAAATAACATTATCTAATGTTTTCAAGCCATCTGTAACTTTTGGTTCATTTTCATAGACATCTAACGCTGCTCCTGTAATTTGTTTTGTTTGGAGTATTTCTACAAGAGCCTGTTCATCGACTACTGGTCCTCTAGAAGTATTAATCAGGTAAGCTGTTTCCTTCATCATTTCAAGTTCTTTTTTTCCGATTAAGTGATGGGTTTCACCAGTTAAGGGGACATGAAGAGTGACATAATCAGCTTTTTTTAGTAGAGTTTTCAATTCAACTTTTTCTGCCCCGAGTTCCTTTTCTATTTTTGGTTTTTTCGATCGGTTATAATATAAGACTTTCATATCAAAGCCTTTAGCTGCACGTTTTGCTACAGCACTCCCAATTCTACCTAATCCAATAATTCCTATTGTTTTACCGGTAACATCTCCTCCGATGTGAAGCATCGGTCCCCAGCCATTAAATTTACCAGCGCGTGTAAATTTATCACTTTCAACTATTCTTCGAGCAATACTTAATAAGAGAGCCATTGTTAAATCAGCAGTTGCTTCAGTTAAAACTCCCGGTGTATTAGTTACGGGAATTCCTTTTTTTGCCGCTGCTTTAATATCTATATTATTATATCCAACCGCATAATTAGCAATTATTTTCAATTTTTTTCCCCCAGCTGTAATTACCTCTTCATCGATTTGGTCAGTTAAAAGACACAAAAGACCATCTTTACCCTTAACCTTCTTAATTATTTCTTTTTTAGTCATAACTCGATCATGAGGATTTATCTCGAGATTTACATTATTCTGTTCAATTTTATCTATTGCTGGTTGTGGAATCTTTCTTGTAAGGAGAACATCAAAAGTCATTTTTAAAAGCCTTCAATCTTTGGTAATGAAGTTATATGATATTTTTCTTATTTGAAATTTATTATTTTCGTTCAACAATTCTTTTTTATATGTCACATCCTTAATATTTATGTAGAATAGATATGTATTTCACATTAAGCTAGAATACTCTAAAATAGCATAATAGGATTAGTAGGCTATGACTTCATCTGCTAAAATCATCGTCATTGATGATAACGAAATCATAAGAAATTTACTCCATGATTTACTAATGCGAAAGGGATATGAGACATTTGTCGCTTCTAATGGGGAATCGGCCTTAAAAACAATCAAGCAAATGAGGCCCCAATTAGCTATTGTTGATTTAGTTTTACCGGATATTTCAGGAATTGATATTCTTAAAGAAATTCGTGATCTCTCCTCAACAACTGAATCCATTGTGATTACTGGGCATTCTTCCTATGATTATGCCAAGCAGGTATTGGAAACTAATGCTGCTGCAGGTTTCTTAGAAAAACCAATTGATGTAAATAAATTAATGGAATTAATTAAAAGTTTGTTATCCAAAAAACGAGAAGAACATGAAATTCAGCAAACTATCGAAGAATTAGAGAGAATCAATCAACAATTAGAATTTTTCAATTCCATTATTACACGGGATTTTGAAATTATGAATAATTCTTTAGGAAGTGTTATTGATGGTTTTTCAAAAACAAAGCTTTCGAAAAACCAAAGACAAGGACTCTCGATTTTAAAAGATCTCTATAAAAATAATTCTCGTCTTTTACAGAGTTTATCAAAATTTAAAGTCATTCATTCTATAAATCCCCGAGATTTCAAAAAAATTGATATACTTACTGTCTTAGAAAAAGCAAATAGATTATTATATTCTGAAAACCCCAATTGTCCCAAATTAGAATTAGGGGAATTCAAAAAAGAAAAATATTATGTAATAGGCACAATGGATGCTTTAGTTAACTTATTTTACGAGCTCTTTTTCTCAATGGCTATACCATCAGTTCCAAAAAGTACTAAAATTCAATTAGATATTAGAGAATCTCAATCTCTAATTGATGAGGAGAATAATACCGAAATTCCTACTATTGAAGTTGAAATTCAAATAAAAATTCCAAGGGTTTCTAAAAAGAAAGAGAATAAATTTTCAGAAGTGGAATCTCAAAGCCTGGGTTTAGGATTTTTCTTAGTTAAAAATTTGATAGATACTTTTGGTGGGAAGGTTTTCATTGAGGATAATAAGGAAGAAAAAGCCATTCAAACGACTTTTATAGTTTATTTACCTAAAGCAACTACCTAAAAATTCAAATTTAATAAAAAAAGTATTAATTTATCTCTCTATTTGAGGCTGAGCTTTTTGGAGGTTAATTAAAATGATCTGCTTTTTCACTGAACGCTTTTCCGCATCGGATATTGGAGGGTTAAAAAGTTATCTCCGGCATATGTGCCATTCATTACAAAAGAAAGATCATGAAGTTGCAATTATAACACTCCTGTCCCTAAGAGATTCCAAAAAAAAGGAAGTTATTGATGAGATACCTGTTTATCGCTTATTTTGTGGAGATTTTATAGATAGAATTTATGAATATAACCAATTATCCCCAGAAGAAAAATCTGAAAAGGAATCAACATTATTCCATGAAAATGATATCGAATTAACCAGTTTTCTATTAGCTAAAAGCCTTAATGAGTTTCTAGATGAACATAAGGTTTATTCAATTCATTTTCATAATTCATTTTTCCTTGGCCCAAATGCCCTTTACATTCTTAAACAACAATTCCCCCGTAGGTATGTTCCTTCTTTTTATTTCTGGTGTCATAGCCCCGATAAATATCTTGTATTACCGAATGGGGAAAATAGTTCTCTCTATGATGCCCTCGCCTCATTTCAAAATCAATTTAAACGGATATTTGCTGTTAGTCAAGCTGTTCATGATGAATTGTTACATGCCGGTATTTCTTCAACTGTTAATTATTTAGGAATAGATTGTGATTTTTTCAAAAAACAAGAAATAAATCAGGAACAATTACTCAATGAATGTAACTTCCCAGATAATAGTTTTGTTTATTTGTATTCTGGTCGGTTACTTGAAGAGAAAGGTTTAGGAATATTACCTGACATTTTCCAAAATTTACTCAATCGTGATTCCTCTTTTGCTAAAGGGAGGTTTTTGATTTTAGGAGAAGGGGAGTTTGCTGAAACCTTACAGAAAAAAATCTCTGAAAAATCATTAGAAGATTATTTTCATATAACATTCACACTTGATAATGAAAAACTTAGAGAATATTATTCCCTAGCAGATTTATTTATCTATCCCACCAAACGGGAGGCTCTAGGTTTAAGCTTATTAGAAGCTATGAGTTGTTCTCTTCCTTGTATCGCTTCTGATTTACCAGCTACTGCAGAAGTTATTCATCATTTACAAAATGGTATTTTAGTTCCTATGAACAACCATAATGAATTCATTAGATGGATATCCACACTTTATAATGATAAAGCATTACGTAATTCTTTAGGCTTTAAAGCTCATAAGACAATTAAAGAAAAATTTTCTCATAAAAAACACTTGGAATTCTTTCTGCGAAAATTAATACACTAAAATTTACAATGTTTTTTTATAGTATAATATCATCATTTTCTTAAAAATGATTTTGAGGTTATCTTTGTGGAAAAATTGTTCTTCTCAAAGGCAGTAAGGAAGGATTTAACCAATATTTACAATGTTCTTGAAACAACAGGATGGGGCGAAACATATGATGATGTTCTACGAGCTTTTAACAATCCAAAGTGTGATTACTTATTTGTTTATGGGGAACAATCGGAACAGACATTTGGTATTGTTCTAATCGTAAATTATGGAAAAGTTGGGTTTATAGGACATTTAGTTGTGCATCCTGAATACAGAAATCTAGGTATTGGACAAGAATTGTTACAACAAGCAATAGATACTTTACTATTTGCAGGGTGTAAAACGATAAAACTTGATGCAGTGAAAAAAGCACTTACCCTTTATAATAGACTTGGTTTTGAAAAAGAAACAACATCATTACGATTTACCTATCTCTTGAATACAAAGAAAAATTTGTCTCAATTGGAAAAACTACTGTTAGAACAAAAGAAAGAATTTCATATTTATCCAATTAAAGAAAATAATTTACATGAAATTATTAAAAAAGACATACAATTATTTGGTGCCGATCGAAAAGAAATTCTCTTAAGCTATTTAACTGATTTTCCTGAGTATTGCTTCGCGATTAAAAACCAACTAAGTAATCTTGTTGGATATGTTTTTGGAAAATATCAAAATGGGTCATTATATCTCAAAGCTGGTTTTGGTAAAACAAAAATAATTATCCAACTATTAATTACTAAAAGTTATTTACAAGCAATGAAAAATGAGGATTTTAAGGCAATCAACATTGGAATTTTAGAAGATTGTCAAAAAGGGGTTGAAATATTACGTAAATTACCTTTTAAACAGAAACAATCATCGATAAGAATGTATTATGGAGAATCTTCCAATGCAACTATTCATAAAAATTTATTTGCAATAGGTGATCCAGCGAAAGGATAAAACATTATTTCTTTAATTTGTATTTTTTATCAAAGAATTCAAATTTTAGCTGTATCATTAGAGTTAGGTTGTTCTGGAAGCTCATTTGATTCTGTAGGTTTTGTTTCAGTGACTTCTTTCTCTTCGTCTGTTTCAACTTCTTGTTTTTTCTTTCTATTCTCTCGCCAGTAATAAAGTACATTAGAAAGAATGAAAATTACTACGAGAATACCAAAGATAATAAAAAAGATAAGATTGAATTGGTTTGCCACTTCATTTACTTCTGTAGGAGTTAAATCTAAGATATATTCTATAGGTTGATTATCTAATAATTTCACTCCAAGGAAGGAGTAAAAAATTGCTCGTGGGATAGAACCGATAAAAGTCGCTAGAAAATAATATTTGTCTTTAATTTTTGCTAATCCAGCTGCATAACTAACGGGATCAAACATAATCATAGGAATAGCTCGTCCTAAAAGAATAGCCCATAAACCCCATCGCTTAATCCATTCATCAAAGATGAATATTGTTCTATCAATGAGTTTGATTTTTTCTCCAGAAGCATCTATTATTGACCGACCGCCTCTTTTTGAAATATAATATGTTATAGCAGCACTCAACATTGAACCAACTACGCCAATCAATGTTCCCCACCATAACCCAAAGATCATTCCACCTGAAAGGAGGATAATTTCGGAGGGTATTGGTGCAAATAGACTTTGAACCACCATTATTAATAAGAAAAGGAGAACCCGAACCCAAACCGGAAGAAAAATTATCGGTCGAATAAAATAATCACGAACAATTAAAAAGAGAAACTCATCATCGATAAAAATCATGATTAATAAGCCAACGGAGATAAGCATTATAATAGAGAAAATAACAGCTAACAGAATTTTATCCTTGGTCCAGGTAAATGGTTTTTTATCGTCTTCCGTTGAATTTGTTTCCTCTTTTTGTGACAAAGTGGATTCTGTTGGCTTAGAAACGGACTCCATTAAAGTTTCCTCGTGATAAAAGGTCTTTTACGCTTAATCATTAAATACCTTTTCATATGTAAGAAACAATGGTACAAATTGCTTCTAATCATAAGTTTTATTTTCTATTGGAAAAAAATAATCCATACCTATTATAAAGCAATTATGTGAGTGGAAAAAAGTGACTTTAGAAACGATTTTGAAAAAAGACAATTTAACCTATTTATTTCTCGGTGGAAAGGGAGGCGTTGGAAAGACAATATGCGCTTCAGCAATCAGTATAGAATTAGCAAAACATTTCGATCGTGTCCTCATCGTAAGTACAGATCCTGCTCATTCCTTGTCAGATTGTTTTGATCAAAACTTATCTGGAGGAGAACCAGTACGAATTGATAATATCGATGGGAATTTATTTGGATTAGAATTAAACGCCGAAAAAGGTCTTGAGCGTTTTAAAGAAATAAGTGCATTAGGTATGCCTGGGATGGGAGCTTCTTCGGGAATGCCAGGTATGGGGCAACCTTCACCAGATATGGGAGCTTTTGAAGAAGATAAAAAACAACCATTTGAAAACATACCTGAGGAAAATGAAGGGGATATGTTTGGGGGAAACAATATGCAAGATGCTCTTGGTCTAGGGTCTGATCTTCTTGGAATGGATAGTATACCACCTGGCTCAGATGAAGCATTTGCATTGGGAAAATTATTAGAATTAATAGAGAGCAGTGATTTTGATGCTGTGGTTTTTGATACTGCTCCTACTGGTCACACACTCCGACTTCTTTCCTTACCGGACTATTTAGATAGTTTTGTTGGTCGAATGTTGAAGATGCGTTTACGATTTGGCAATCTCTTTAAATCAATTCGTGGTTTTTTTGGTGGCGGTAGAGATGAACCAGATGACAATACTTTGGAAATGTTGGAAAAATTAAAAGAAGTAATAACAAAAGCTCGTATAGAATTAGCTGATGAAGCAAAAACCGAATTTATTCCTGTCACTATTCCAACCATGATGGCATTATATGAAACCGAAAGGCTCACTTCAACATTAAAAGAGTATAGTATACCAGTTGAACACATTATAATTAATCAATTAATACCTGAAAGCAAAGACTGCCCCTTTTGTGCTCGAAGATATGAAATCCAAGAAAAAACAATGCTTACTATCAAACAATACTTTGGTGACTATGATTTAGTAGAAGTTCCAATGGTCCCTCAAGAAATTAGAGGACTAGAACAGTTAAAAAAGCTAGCAAAAGTACTCTTTAGCAAATAATTTACTCTAATTCCTATTTTCTGCTTGCTTATAAATTAAAAAAAGAATTATAAAAATTCTTTAAATTAATCGAGAGGAGCGCGAATAGTTGCTATGGAATTATCTTGAATACCCTTACTCATTAAATCATTTGGATTACCATAAATCTTGTTAGATTCAATTGATTTCCGGGATATAACTTTAAAAGTGAAACGTCTTTTTGCAACTACGATTTCAGCTTTAGTTTTTATATCTAACTCATCCTTGAGCTCTGGATGGATTTTCAATTCGCCTTCTTTTACGGATTCATCATGTAGAATTCTTAATCGTCTCTCATTTACCATATCAATTCA
>JAYEJY010000309.1:0-1192 GCA_034660795.1 Promethearchaeati archaeon
ATCCGAGTCTTGTTTTTTAGAAACTTTTTCAGCTACCACTTTGCTATCACTATACAGTGGTTTTCCAGGATGTTTACGAAGTTGAACAAGAATTGGGTCGAGGGAAGACATTAAGATCACAGCCGGTATTAATCACTAATCTTGGGAGTTGTAAAAGTAAAATATTTCTGCATTTCATCTTTGAAAGGGGCATTATATATTGTTGTAAGATGATCGATAAAAATATCTTTCAGGTCAAACGCACTAGCTATCCGAGGTACTTCCTCTGTTGTTTCAACTAATCCACTTTCTTCTTCGAGGTAAAGCTTCAAATTTTGCAACGCTTTAGCTAAGACAGTATCTTTCTTTGCTATAACATCAAAATCCTTCTTATTTAGAAGGTATATCTTGAATAGCCAAAAATAAGCAGCAAGATATTCATGATGATATAATGCCATTTCACAACGAATCATATATAACTGGCTTAAATAGAATGTTTCACCAGCAGATAACCGTTCTGCAGTTGTAAGTAGTGAAGTAATTGCTTCTTCGTAATGTTTTTGCTGATTCTCAGAAAGTAAATCATACTTTGGGAGAGATTCTAATACCTCTTCAAAATAACGCTTTTTTCGTTTCAACAATAATTCAGGAGAAGAATAAATGCATCCTTGAAGAAGTTCTTGAAGTTGCTTGAAGAGATTAATCTGTTGTTGTAACAAAGGATCACGAGCAAGATTTGCAGCATCATCAAATAATCTTTGACTTCGACGGAATTGCCAACGTTTCAAAGCACTTATTCCGGAATAAAAGTTACTTTTTGCATTTCCTTCATTTGGATTTATTATTTCAGAGCGATAGTTTATTGCAGCTGCAGTTCTTGCTGCTGTGAGTAATTTAATCATAACCTCGATTTTGGAGTCCTTTTCAGAAATTTCGATAAATGGATCCTCAGAAGTATATCGCTTATGCTCAATTTGCTTGATATATTCCTTAACTTCAGTGTCAATTCTTTCTTGTAAGTTGGACATTTCTCCTAACTCCTGATTAAATCAGTAGGATAATATAAGCTATCATTATTAAACATACCAATCGTTTAAAAGCATTCGTTCAATGTATACCTCGGATTATTGAACCAAAATTATTTTCTTTCTTTAGATAAAGTGGATAAAATGTTACCGCGACTTAGTAATAATTGAATTTTCTTGTTTTTTGG